>NZ_JBFOLH020000002.1:219340-422151 GCF_040829825.2 Leadbetterella sp. DM7
ACCACAATAGATACATAGATTTGATCTTCTTTATAAAACCTATGTGGTTAATAAATCTATTTAGTAACGCATGTTACGAACTATTTCCAAACCACAATAGATACATAGATTTGATCTTCTTTATAAAATCTATGTGGTTAAATCTATTTCACAAAATGCGTAACAGAAGAAACTTTATTTAACGTTTCCCCGACGGCTTTGCCCGGTCATTAAAATCCAGGCAGAGCTTCATCCAGAACTCAAAATCTTTGGGATTCCTGAAACCGGTCTCGTCCACATAGCAATAGCCCTTCAGCTCTTTGCCTTTCATGATCATGGGCAAAAAGCCCGTTCTTTCAGACAGCTCAGCGGTCATTTTGGGGTCAAAACGGCACATCAGCTGCTCATCGCCGACATTAATGCACATTTTCCCGTTCACCAGGAACGCCAGTCCGCCGAACATCCTCTTTTCCTCCACTTCAATGCTCTCCACGGCAGCCAGGTACTCTCTTACCCGGTTCGCCAGTTGATCGCTGCAGGCCATATATTGAACGTTTAACGTAATCCGGCAACAACATTACCCGATAAGACGGAGGTATTTTTCACGTTTATCGTAAATGATCCAGAGCAGGATAGCCCAGATGACAATCGCTATGGGGAGACCCTCCGGAACGGTAAGAATATGGGTAAGCAGTATCCCTACCATTACGGGAAACACCACCAGCGCGCCCAGAGCCCGTGTTTTGGGAAACAGGATCAGTAAGGCTCCCAGGATTTCTGCAGATCCTATCAAAGGCATCAGCCAGGAAATCTCCGCAAAAGCAGCATTGTCTTTTGCCACCGCTTCCGGCAGATTCTCCGGAACGGGCATATAATTCAGGAACTTATTCAGGCCGCCGTTCAGGAGTAAAAGACCAAGCAGCCACGACAGGATATTTAAAATTTTTCTTTTCACAGGGGTAAGTTTTATGTAAATGTAGGAAAATAATCGGGCACATCTGCCAGGAACGGGCTGGAATCTGTTCTTTCCGAAGAAACTGTAATTCCCCGGTATTCCACAGCTTAGTTTAAAGGATTTAGAATGCTTATATTTGAATAGGAATAAAAAAACGGTCAACTTGTCCCGGAAAGGCCCGTTGGTTTGTCATAGCTTCAAATCATAAAATAATTCAATATGAAAGAATTCTTATTACTCATCCGCGAAAGTGCCGGTTACGGTGAATTATCGGTGGAAGAAATGCAGGCCTCCATCAGCGAGCACATCCGCTGGATAGAAAGCCTGGACGGGCACTTCAAAGAAGGAAACCCGCTGGAAGCCAGCGGGCTGACCCTTAAAAACCAGGTGGTCACTGACGGCCCTTACGTAGAAACCAAGGAATGTGTCAGCGGCTATTATTTCCTGCTGGCCAACTCCCTGGAAGAAGCCGGAGAGCTGGCCAAAGGCTGTCCCGACCTTCAACGCGGAGCCACCCTGGAAATACGGGAGATCATCAACACAGATGAGTAACGAAGCCGATATTCACGGGCTTACCGGCCATCTTTTCAGGGAAAACTTTGGAAAGATGGTCTCTCATTTGTCCGGGAAATACGGGTATCACCAGATCGAAAATATCCTGGATGCCGTACAGGAGGCTTTTGAAGCCGCATTGACTTCCTGGAAATTCTCGGGGGTACCTGAAAACCCGTTTGGCTGGCTGTACCGGGTGGCACGAAACAAGCTGGTCAATAAGCTCCGGCACCTGAATGCTGAGGTCAGCCTTGTGCCCGAGCAGGATTATTCAGAAGAAGAGTACAGTAACCGGGAGCTGGAAGACAGCCTGCTCCGGTTACTGGTCTTCTTTTCCCGAACCTCCTTTTCGGAGCGGAATAAGCTGATCATTTCGCTTTATTATCTTTGCGGGTTCGGTTACCGGGAAATTTCCCATGCCCTGCTGATGAAAACCGACGCCGTTAAGAAGGTGGTTCTCAGAAGCCGGGAAACGATCAAAACCCTAAACGACAGCTGGTATGCATCCCCCCTCAACCCGGATCAGGCTGACTATGATCATTTGCTGACCATTGTTTATCTCCTGTTTAATGAAGGATACAAAACGTCGGGTAAAAACGGCAGCATCCGGCATGAGCTGTGCTACGAGGCCATGCGCTTAGGCCGACTGATCCTGAATTACAGGACCGGTGAACCTGAAATAAATGCCCTGATGGCACTGATGTTTTTCAATACATCCCGGTTCCCGGCCAGGACCTCTGCCCGTACCTGGATCAGCCTCGAAGACCAGGACAGGAGCCTATGGAGCCGCGAGCTCATTGCTGAAGGCCACCACTACCTGCAGAAAGCAAAAAACAACCGGCATCACCTGAGCCGGTATTACCTCGAAGCGCTGATTTCTTCTATTCACTGTCTTTCAGACAGCTATGCGCAAACCGACTGGAAGACCCTTGCCGTGCTGTACCGCCTGCTGGATGCCCGTTCGGTGACCGTAGAGCTGAACCGGGTGGTGGCCGAGAGCCACTTCCGGCCGCTGGATGAGCTCATTTCAGAAACGGAAAAACTGCCGGTCACTACCGAAACCGCCTTTGCCTTCTTTTGTACCCGGGCCTATCTCTTCTCCCGTTTAAAGCAATGGGATGCCGCCATTGAAAATTATACACAGGCACTGCTTCATACTTCCAACCGTACAGACCGGACCTGGCTGAACGATAAAATCACGCAAGCAGCCGAAGCCGCCGGTAACCCCTGATACCGGAAACCTCCTTCCGGATTTCATAAAAGAAGCGCCCGCCTTTTGAACTAACCGGGTTTTGTTTTTACTTTTATGGAAATAATCCTGTTTTTAACCCGGCAGAGGCACTTTCTACCGCTGCCCCCTGAACCTTTTATTGTATGAGAATACTCCTGGCACTCATCCTGTTTCCCCTCCTCACCTTTGCCCAGAAGGAGGACAAAAAGCTCAAAGCGCTGATCGAAAAGGAAACCCGGAATTTCCGGGGCGATATCGGCGTTTACGTGCACCACCTCGGAAAGAACAAGGAAGTGGCCATCCTGGCCGATACCGTCTTCCCTACCGCCAGTATTGTGAAGGTTCCTATCCTGGCAGGCATATTTCAGAAAATAGCCGACCAGGAATTAAAGCTTTCCGATGAGTTTATCTACGATGCCAAACGCGAATACGGGGGCTCGGGACTGATGCAGTTTTATAAAGACAGCGCCAAAACCGACCTGTCGACCATGATCTCGCTGATGCTGACCTACAGCGACAACGTGGCTTCTATCTGGCTGCAGGAGCTTGCCGGCGGCGGACTGACCATCAACCGGCTGATGGACGGGTACGGCCTGACCGATACCCGGGTCAATTCGAGGACAGAGGGGCGCAGGGCCATCTGGGAAAAATACGGCTGGGGGCAAACGACCCCGCGGGAAATGGCCCGGCTTTTCACGCTCATCCGGCAGGGCAAGGTCATTGATGCCCGGCATTCCGACAAAATGTACCGCTACCTGAAAAACCAGTTCTATAACGAGCGCTCGCTTTCGGGCCTGCCGTCTCAGTTCAGCACGATCTCCAAAACGGGCTCGGTAGACGAGGCCCGCGGCGAAGTGGTGCTGGCGAACGCGCCCGGCGGCGATATTGTTTTTTGCATACTCACCAAAAACAACAAAGACCAGAGCTGGACCTACGAAAACGAAGCAGAAGTACTGACCCGCAAGCTGGCCAATATCATCTGGAATTATTACGAGCCGAAGCACAGGTTCAGTCCTTTTGCACGGATACCGTAAACGCCAGGAACCGGTGCAAAGAAGATAAGGTCTCTTTTCGGGCGGGTTAATCTTCAAAGAGTTTCTTTCTTATGACTCTCCGTAACCTTTACAGCGGGTTCTTTTTAAAATGGCGCATCATCTTTCCGAAATCCATCCCCCGGGCACAGCCTTCTACGGTCATCGCAAGGCGCCTGGATTTGGTTTCAAAGGTTTTGGCCGAATCAATCCAATTGGAATAATACCGCTGGTGACTTTTACTCAGTGAAAGGAAGAAGCTTTCGGCTGCGGTATCGTACGATAAAGCCTCCAAAAGCTCTGTCGACATGGCCGGCTCTTCCGGGTCCGCCTCCAGCGAAAGCTGTATCGTCTCTCCCACTCCCTGCTCTATATCCTTCCGCATAGCGGCATTCAGTGGTAAAATATAGTTCCCTTCCCCGTAAGGCAAAAGCGCTACCTGCCGGCAATGATGCCCGCCTATATGCCCCTTCACCCGGTACACAGTCTTCACACCAGAGTTGATCAGCTGCGCTACAGGCGCAGGAATGATCACATAGGTCCAGCCGTACTTTTCACCCTCCTGCCATGTTCGTTCTATGATCGCCTCAAAGGTTACCATCCCTTTTTCATTTGTCCAGGGCTTCCCGGTAGCTCAACAGCCGGATCCCCTTCCGGTAAATGGCTCTTCTTACCTTCTCACTGGTAAACAGGTCGGTCACGGCCTGCCGGTCTTCTGCCACATTTTCATAGCCGATATGGTGTATGGCCCGCAGCTCTTCGTTATCCAGGCCGGGATGCTCCAGGAAAACATACGTTTTATGATTCTCCAGCTTATCCAGCTGCCGGATAAACGCGTCAATGCGCTCTTCGCTGCTTTTATTCCGGGAATCGATCCAGATGTATTCTATACCGAAATCCTTCAGTGCATCTGAATCTACCACCGGCAGGCCGTATTCAGCCGCTACCTTCCTGACCATGGCCTTTACCTCGGGGGTAAACATGGTGCTGCCCATGTGCCCGGAAATGTGGCTAACCCGCGGTATATGCTTCTTCAGCAGCCCGATCTGCGCCCGGAGCTCCGCTTCGATATCCCGGAGCTCAAAAGCATGATCCATGATGGCCTGCCCGCGGTAATAGCTGTTCTTCATGATCATGGGGTAAAAATACCCGTCGGCGTTGCGCAGGCTCTTTGCCTCTGTCAGTGGCCTCCACTTCACGTTATCCCATTCACTGGTAATGGCAAAATGCAGCCCTACGTCAATGCCCGGGTTTTCCTGCAGCATTCTCACCGCTTCAGGAAACCAGGGTGCCGCTGCTATGACTTCTATGGAGGTTTGGATTCCCTGCTGCGACGATTTCAGCAGGGCCAGGTTACCCGAATGCGAATAGCCCATGTCATCGCCCCGCAGGATAAGCCTCGGCGAGGAACCCTGGCTGCGGTCTTCCACCGCTTTATACGTTTTGGGCCCGCCGGTCGTTATATCATTGAAGCTTACATCAGCTTCTTCCCCGTTAAAATGAACGGTAATGGTTTCGGTATGCATGGTATCGTAATACTTCAGAACCAGCACCAGTGTGTGGGAATCTTTCCACCCGTAAGACCCTGCCACCTTATACCGGGGAATAACGCTGCGGTTGGCCCTGGCCGCGGCCACCAGGTAAGGGCCTTTCAGGGTAGTTTCTGACAGCGCCCATCTCCCGTCCGAAAAAGGAATCGTATGGTTCACGGAGTCGGTCACAAAAGTAACCTCCAAGTCTTCGTTTTTTCTTTCCAGCTTAAGTCCTTTCAGGGCATTGTAAGGCGTCTGGATGAAAACCAGGTTCGCCGATGCCGTATTGCCGGTAACTTCGCTCTTCTGAGGGGCCAGTAAAAGATTTTTTGATTTTTCTGCCAGGGCCTGGTAACCTGCCGGGTCTTTCTTCAGCTTTCCATCTTTAAAAGCGGGCAGCAGCTTGTCCCAGATCAGGTTCAGCAGTCCCTGCAGATTCGTGCTCTCGCCGGTGGTAATGATCACGGCATCTTTTTCAGGCAGCACAATAATGTTCTGTCCGAAAGCACCGTCGGCCCTGAATGTCTGATGACGGCCCCGCCACATCTGGAAACCGTATCCCTGGTGCCAGTCGCTGTTCTCCCGGTGTCCTTCCGGCGGAAAAATCTGTGCAGTGCTGGCCTGCTTCACCCATTCTTCGGGCAATACCTGCTTCCCGTTCCATTTTCCTTTCTGCAAAAACAGCTGGCCGAACTTCGCCATGTCTTCGGTTTTCAACCGCAGTCCCCAGCCGCCGGTATTGATGCCATGAGGATCCACCTCCCAGTCCACCCCGGTGATCCCCAGGGGTACGAGCAGGCGGGGCCTGAGGTAATCCAACAGCTTTTCGCCGGTCACTTTCTGAAGAATGGCCGAAAGCATATAGGTGGCCGGGGAGTTGTACATAAAACGGGTACCCGGCTCATAGCTATAATTAGAGCGCAGAAAAGCGCTTACCCAGTTGTCTTCCAGCTGCATGTAGCGCGGTTCCTGGTCGTTTCCGGCGCTCATGGTGAGCAGGTCTCTCACCCGCAGCTTTTTCAGGTTATCCGACGGGTTTACGGGTCCTTCTCCCGGGAAAAAAGAAAGCACGGGATCGTCCAGTCCGATCTTTCCTTCGTGCACCGCAAAGCCGATACCCGTAGCCGTAAAGCTTTTACTGGCCGAATACATGGTATGGGGCTCATCGGCGCCAAACGGCTTCCACCATCCCTCTGCTACAACCCTGCCGTGCCGCAGCACCATGAAGCTGTGCGGCTCATGCGCCGGGTCATCCTCCCAGGCCTGTATAAATTCACTGATCTGCCGCGAAGATACGCCCTCCGATTCGGGAACAGCGCGGGGAAATTTCTGGGCTACCGCCGTAACGGTAACCAGCAAGAGTAAAAGTATTCTTTTCATCTGTATAAAATTTTAGCTTTCAGTCTTCAGCTATCAGCCGCAGCGGCGGACCGCTTATTCATGGGCAGGTTGGTGATACGTCACCCGGTGTGCCCGACTTCTGATAGCTGACTGCTCATGGCTATTTCATATTCCAGGTTGAAATTTTGATAAAACAGCAGGTAAAATTAACTTTCCAAATTAGTTTCACACCATTTATCCCGAAAATATGTGTTTTCTGCCCGAATCATTTTATTATTGTAAACACTTAACCTGAAACGCCTATGTTTATACGCTTCCTCAAGTTGGAATGGAACGCTTTCACCCGGTCGTCAAGTATGGGCCAGGAAATAGCGGTAAAAATCCTGCTGGGTTTCCTGGGCTTTTACATGCTGGCCTGCTGCCTGCTGCTGGGCTTTGCCCTGTTTCCTATTCTTTCTGAAAATATAGCTGACAAAAGCCCGTTTAACGCGGTAAACAGTGCTTTGATTGTATGGATAGTGATGGAGCTGTTTATGCGCTTTTTCCTGCAAACGCTCCCTACGCTGAACATCAAACCGCTGATGGTGCAGCCGGTGAAACGCAATACCGTGATCCATTATGTGCTGCTCAAAAGCATATTTTCTTTTTACAATCTTTTGGCGCTCCTGGTTTTTGTGCCTTTTGCCGTTACCTGCGTCAGGAACGAACAGCTAACGTCATTCCAGGCTACGGTATGGTTAACGGCTATTTTCGGGCTGCTGATGTCGGTAAATTTCAGTAATTTCCTGTTGAAGAAAAAATTTGCCGATAACATCCGGCAACTTACTCCTTACCTGCTGGTTGCGGTGATCCTGGCCGTACTGGAATACCTCGGTATTTTCAGCATCACCCGGTACACCGGGAGAGCGGCAGACCGGATCCCGGATTATCCGGTACTGGCCCTGCTGCCCCTGCTTTTGGCCGCAGCGCTGTACCTGTGGAATTACGTTACGCTCAGGGATAAATTTTACCTTGATGCCTCACTCAGGTCAAAAGTAACCGAAGCAAAGGCCCTGAACCTGGGCTGGCTGGACAGGTTTGGCCCGCTGGCCCCTTTCATCAAGCTGGACATTAAGCTGCTCTGGCGGAACAAACGTCCCAAAAGTACTTTGTACATGGCCGTTATGATGCTGGCCTACGGACTCATTTTTTACACCAATGACGCCTATTCCGGTATGCCGGTCTGGCGGATCTTCCTGGGTATTTTTATGACCGGTATTTTTATGATCAACTTCGGCCAGTTTATCCCGGCCTGGGACAGCACCTACTACCCGCTGATGATGGCTCAGAATATCCCCTTAAAAGAATACCTGCGCTCAAAAGCTGCCCTGATGTACCTGTCGGTTTTTGTGCTGTTTCTCGGTACTTTACCGTATGCCTATTTCGGCATTGATATTGTGTTTGCCCACCTGGCGGCAGCCGTTTACAACGTGGGCATCAATATCCCGGTGCTGCTGCTTGCAGGCGCTTTCAATAAGAAAAGAATTGACCTCGAGAAAAGCGTATTCCTGAATTACCAGGGTACGGGCGCTGCGCAATGGCTGGTGGCTCTGCCGGTTATGCTGGTGCCTATCCTGATCTGGTATACGGTTTACAAAATAACCAATCCCGCCACGGCTAACCTGGTGCTGGGCGGCATAGGCATCATTGGCCTGGCCTTTAACAGCCCCGTGCTGGCCATGATCACCCGGGTCTACCAGGAAAGAAAATACGAAGCAATCAACGGATTTAAACAGCAGGAAGCATGATTGAAGCCATTAACTTATCTAAAAAATACGGTGAAACTACCGTTTTAAATATACAGGATCTTATAATTCCCAAAGGCGAGAGCTTTGGCCTGGTAGGCAATAACGGCGCCGGGAAAACCACTTTTTTCAGCCTGCTCCTTGACCTCATCCAGCCCACTACGGGCCATATCATGAACCGGGGAGTACAGGTCAATACCAGCGAGGACTGGAAGCCCTTCACGTCTGCTTTTATCGATGAGAGCTTCCTGATCGGTTACCTTACCCCGGAAGAATACTTTTATTTTATTGGTGATCTGCGCGGCCAGAACAAAGCAGACGTAGACGCCCTGCTCGACAAATACCGGGAGTTTTTCAACGATGAGATCCTGAACGGCAAAAAGTACCTTCGCGACCTCTCCAAAGGCAACCAGAAAAAAGTGGGGATCATTGCCACGCTCATCGGCAGGCCGGAGGTGATTATCCTGGATGAGCCCTTCGCCAACCTCGACCCCACCACGCAGATCCGCCTGAAGAGGATCATCAAAGAGCTGGCCGATGACCCGGAGGTCACCATCCTGGTTTCGAGCCACGACCTGCTCCATACGGTAGAGGTCTCTAACCGGATCGTGGCCCTTCACAAAGGGGAGGTGGTCAAAGACCTGGCCACTTCTGAAGAGACGCTGAAGGAGCTGGAGGCGTTTTTTGCCGTATGAGCATTCTGTGCGATTTGAAAGCTGAGGCTTCAAATCGCACATTCTCAGACCTTAATTTTTCACCTTTTGATCGTACCTGCTTTTAACCAGGAAATCAAGGGGGTCATCCATCCCGATGATTTCTGAAATTGCATTGCTTTTGTCATCTCTGCTATGGTAATAGGCTTTGCAAATTTCATAACCTATATAATACCCCAGATCAGGCGGTTTATTTTGAACAAGATAGCCGTTGTATAGCCAACTGCCTATGTCCTGGTTACACAATTCATTCTTAAACGAGGTCCAGAGCTCGCTTTCGTGCGCTCTTCCATACACATTTATATTTTCATTCCCGGTGATCAGCTCTGCCAGAAAATCACAGGCTCCTTCCCGTATGGATTGATAAAGAAGCCGGCATTTGACTGCTCCTGGATCTGCGTACGGCTTTTGCTGGGTATGAACACATTCATGGGCCACCATCCTTTTTAATTTTCCTATCGTGTCTTCCTCCTGGTTTTGAAAAATAGCCACTTCGGTACCTATTAAAACAAACCGGTCAGATACGGTTCCCCCGGTATTTTTTATACCTATCGCAAAACATACCTTAAACGGCCTGAACAACGGGTACAGTTCGCTAAAACGTTTAAAAACCTCATCAATAATCGGTTCCATCTCTTTGACCCGGTATGTGCTTTCCCGAACAGATCTGTAATAATCTGTGTTCTCAGCAATGACTTCTACAAATTTTTCAGCCGTAAATTCTCTTGCCTGTATAAAATCGATCAGCCCGTTGGTAGCCTTATCCAGGTATTCTTTCTGAATGACTTCCACACTATCTTCGTAACGCCTGCAATCTTTCAGCTTATCAAACGCCGTCCAAAAATGATCAATATCAATGGTGGTCACATTTCTGGCGTTTTCTATCTTTAATTCGTCCCGTATTCGTCGCCTGAGACGGGCTTCTTCATCCGAAAAACTTTTAATAAGCACATTTATGGCTCCCGAGTCAGTGTTCTCCGGATCATCAAACCTGTAAATGGTCAGCCTGAATTCTCCTGATTTCTGCGGCCAGTATTCAAACCTTTCGTAACCGGTAATGTCATCGGGATAATTGCTTTCAAATACAATCTGGTTCTTCTCCGAAAGGGCATAGTAAACGGCTATCCCGTTCTGGTATATTGAAAACCGGTATCCCTGCTCTTCGTTTAACCGAATGGTATAAACCAGTGTATCTGCCCGGCTTACCCGTATGTTTTCATAGCGTTTATCGAGCTGTAAAGGTATAGCTGCCGTTTGCCCACAGGCAGAAAGCGCGCCCAGTAAAAGAAAAGAGAAAATGCGTACCGGTTTCATTGTATTCAATAGTTTGATCAGGCTCAAAACTATACTCTCATCACGCCGGTTAGCGCTTAGTATTGATTTTTAGACGTCCGGAATCCGGATTTTGGCACTATTTTCTAAAGAAATCAGAGGGTGTTTTTCCCGTATGTCTTTTAAAGACAAGGTTAAAACTGGATTTGGAATTGAACCCGGAATCCAACGCCATCCCTAATAAAGTCTTATGTTTTTCTTTCGGGTCTGCCATTTTCGAAATCACTTCCCTGACCCGGAAAGCGTTCACAAAGTCATTGAAATTTTTGCCCTGATGACAGCTGATCAGGTAGCTGATGTATTTTACCGGTAATTCCAGTTCATCTGCCAGCTCAGCTATGGTTAATTTAGACCTCAGGTATATGCGATCGTCACAGAAGGCTTTGCGAAGCCTTAAAATCTCATCATCATCATTAAAGGCATGAAAGACAGGCCCTACCGGCTTGAAATGCCTATACGATATTTCAAAAAAATCAGGCTTGAAATAGGCCACATAACCCAATAAAAATACAAGGCTGACCAGCACGATCTCTACTATTTTGAACGGAACCAGGTAAAAAGCAGATGCTACCCACACCGCAAGTACCACGGCCAGGAAGCCATATATCCAAAAAACTCTTTTAAAGCCGGAATAGTGGCCGGATGATTCCTCCACCTTTCGTTTTAACCGTAAAAGCTTTGCCAGGTATACCCCAAAAACAATAACTGCGGAAATCAACGGGAGTATTTCAGAAAAGAAAAACCAGATTCCGGATCTTAACAGGAGGCCCGGTGATGAATTCCGGGCAGAGGGCGAAAAGGCGATCAGTGACTGAAAAGCGATGTCTGTGACCGCCGGAAGAAACAGGAGGTAAAGCTTCTTTTTAAACCTGAAACGGGCATTGGTGTTGACTTCCAGAAACAGCCAGAACGCCAGAGGCAGCAACCAATACGATTGAAATACCCAAAACGGGAATGCATTTTCCGAGTTATTGTACCGGGTAGCGCTGCCCCAGGAAAAGAGAATGGTACCGGTAATGACAAAAACGACCATCCCTATCGAAATGTTCGAGATCCGGTACCGGGTCTTTTTAGAGAGTAATCCCAGGAACAACAACGCCCCCTGAGCAGATGCAACCAGCAGAATGGTATCATTCAGATTATTCATACCCCAACCGTTTAAAACCAAAAGCGAACGCCGCTTTTCGTTTTTCACTTTTCACTCAATTCACCATCACCGGTTCCGTAACCGGCATGGTCGCATTGCGTATCGCAATCTTCTGGGCCAGCTTTTCGGCAACGTCCATAAAGGCCGTGGTAACCAGCTCGTGGTCATCCATGGTAATGGGCCGGCCTTCGTCGCCCCCTTCCCGGATCTTCTGAACAATAGGAAGCTGCCCCAGCAATTCCACCCCCAGCTTATCGGCCAGCTGCTGTCCGCCGCCCTCGCCAAAGATATAATATTTGTTCTCCGGAAGCTCAGCCGGGGTGAAATACGACATGTTTTCGATGACGCCCAGCACCGGTACGTTGATATTTCCCTGGCTGAACATCGATCCGCCTTTGGTGGCATCGGCTACCGCCACTTTCTGCGGGGTGGTCACCACCACTGCGCCTGAAACCGGCACGGTCTGTACCAGGGTAAGGTGAATATCGCTGGTGCCGGGAGGCATATCCAGCAACAGGTAGTCGAGCTCGCCCCAGTCTACATCCCCGAAAAACTGCCGTAAGGCCTGGCTGGCCATAGGCCCGCGCCAGACCACCGCGCTGTCTGCCGGCGTAAGAAAGCCGATGGAGATCATTTTGATGCCATACTGCATAATGGGAGCTATGTAGTTCTTCCCGTCTCTGGGCGCTACCAGCGGCTGCATATCTTCTGCCCCGAACATAATGGGGATAGAGGGCCCTGAAATATCGGCATCAAGGATACCCACCCTGGCACCCGCTTTTTTAAGCGCCATGGCCAGGTTAGCGGTTACGGTCGATTTTCCTACACCGCCTTTGCCGGATGAAATGGCAATAATATTTTTCACCCCCGGCAACATAATGCTTTTATTGGCATTGGCCGTTACGTTCGAGGTCATATGGATGATGATCTCAAACCCTGTTCCCAGGTCTCTCTGCAGCGCTTCAATGCACCGTTGCTTAATCAGCTCTTTTAAAGGACAGGCCGGGGTGGTCAGCACCACGGTAAATTTTACCTGGTCTAAACTCACTTCCACCTCCCTGATCATATTTAAGGTGACCAGGTCTTTTTTGAGATCCGGCTCCTCTACCGTACTTAATGCGGCCAGTATTTTTTCTTTTGTGATTGAAAACTCACCCATTGGTTAATATAAAAATCATTCGCTTGCTTATATAGGTAGAACAGCCTCAGGGCAAAGGAAGTTCTCCCATGCCTTTAATCCTTTTCCCGATAGCAGAAAAGCTTCCTCAGATACCCTCATCCAGGCGCCTTTCCAGTTCCCTGCATTCCTCCTGAACATCAAAAAACAGGCGAAAGCTTTCAATTTTTGCCAGCAGCTTCACCAGGAATGAGCGGTGAGACGCGCTGCCGGGATTAAGCGGCCGGTGGCGCATGGCCAGCCGTACCTTATCCCATTCATCTGCAATTTTAAGCGCCTCTGCCTCCATCACACTGTTCATGAAGAGCCCGCATATATAGTTTTCGGCTACCTCATCGGGGTGGATCAGGTCAGGCTTATAAAAGCGGTAATCCCGCAGGTCATCCATCATTACTTCGAAAGAAGGAAAATAGCAGGTGTTGGAATACCGTTTTACGGCTTCGTCGCACACCAGGCGTAAAATGGCCTTCGACACGCTGTTTTCCGGTATCCCGTCTTTGATGTGCCGTACCGGGCTAACGGTAAGCATCAGCTTCAGACCGGGATTAACGCTGCGAAGCCGGCTTACCAGGAGGTCAAGCAATTGCCGTTGCTCCTCTATGCCCAGGAGGCGTTTTTCAAAGCGGGCAGCCGGCAGCTTGTGACAGTTAGACACGGTTTCGCCTTCACAGGCATACACCCGGCTGGTTCCCAGGGTAATGATCAGCAACTCTGCTTCCGGTAAAAATGCCCTGAAACCCTGCCCGGCCTTCCGGATACTGTCTGTCAGCCCCTCCGGGGTATCGCTGTAAAATTCCGAATGGTAATCCAGGTGAAAAAACAACCCGTCGCGGCTCACTATGCGGCGCTCATCCGGCCATTTGCCGTCAATAGCGTTTCCAACGGCATCACCAACCGATTTCAGGTTGTAAACGGTACCGAAAGGATTGCTTTGTACGGAAAATTTACGTTGCTGCAGGTAATTCCCGATCACATCCGAAAAGCAGGATCCCAAAGTGATTATCCCCGACCCGTAGTTCAGCTTAAAATCAAAAACGGGGGGATCTGTAACGGTTCTTAATTTCATGTTATGTACAAGAATACCGGGTTCCGGCGGCCGGTTACCCGTTTAAATAGGATTAAAAAAGGAAACATTATCCCTTAACAGCAAATAAATAAAAGTAAAAATACATTGCACGGGGAAATATTTTTAATTTTGCAGCTTGCAAATACAAAAATAAGCTTCCATATGAATTTATTTGAGAGTTTTGATGAAATCGTCAACGACGAATTTATTGAAAAATTCAAATCTTACACATCAACAACACACGGTGACCTCAACGTTACCGTTAAAGGAGTATTTTATACCCTGCTGGCAGGGATGATCCGGAAAACATACAGTGATATGAGTGCCGGGATGCTTTTTAACCAGATTGAGGAAAACGCAAAACGGGTGAACCTGCCCGCTAACCTGGCCAGTATTTTCAGCCAGGAATCGGTGCTGAAAAAGATTGAAACCGACGGCTCAAAAATCATATCGCAGGTATTTCCCGCATATAAAAGCCCCCTGCTGAGCATGATCAGCACGTATTCAGGCGTCAGCAAAGCCACTACCACCATAGCATCTGATATTGTTGCCAACGTAATTATTTCGCTGTTCCAGAAAGACATTAACAACGGCAAATGGGATAAGGACCAGATGATCAGCCTCCTGAGACAGCATCATGAGCCGCTCCTGAATGCTATCCCGGAGCCCCTCCTGGAAAAAATGATTCCTTCGCTGGGCCTGCACGACCTGATGACCGTGAGGCCGTACAGCCCCAAAAAGGAAAAAGCCGAAGTTGCCGGAAAAGAACCTGTGCCCGCTCCCGACTATACCGATACCGTTGTTGAAAAATCTTCTTCCAACGGCTGGATCATCGGGCTGATCATCGGGATCCTGGCCATTGGTGGCGGACTATACTATTACTATACCCAGAACGGCGACCTGAACTTTTTTGCCAAAAAAGAGGTTCCTGTAGAGAGTGTTGAACCTTTAGCGGAGGTCGACTCATCGGCCACTGCGCCTGTGGAAAATGCCGCCGCTTCCGTTGCAGACGATTTCACCGCCTTCAAAACATATATCCTGAACCCGGGTGAGCCCGCAGGACAGGAGTTTGACTTAAAATCGATTAAATTTGTACCCGATTCCGTTTCTCTTCAGCCGGCTTCGTCGGCACTGGCAGACAGTATTGGTGCTTTAATGCAAAATAACCCGAAGCTGCAGATCAAGATCACAGCCTTTTCAGGGTCAGGTGAAAAAGCATTCAATAATAAGCGGGCTTTTTTCGTTAAAAGAATACTGACCGCCAAGGGCATTGATCCCATCCGGATTGATGCGGTATCGGGCGGCATAGGTGAAGATTTTACAAAAATTAAGGTTATCAGCAAATAACTTTAATCCGGGATAACTAATAAACACGTCAGGATAAAACTCTATAAATATTGTGAGAAACATTGAAATGGAAACTCTTCTGGGGTTTCCATTTTTTTTAAACGCAGGATACCCCCGGTTTAGATATACACGGGGGAAAGGAAGAATATACAGGGAAGAAAGTCGTTATATTCCCCGGGAAACAACATGCTGTCTATGCCACTTATTCTTTGGGTTATTCTTTTTGCTTTTCAAACCAGTCCTGATGCGCGCGCGGAATTCCTGCGGGAAGTAAATGCCATTCGTGCAGAGGGATGTCGGTGCGGCGGGGAGTATTTCGGCCCCGCCCAACCCGTAACCTGGAACGTGACGCTCGAAAAAACGGGTTTCCTGCACAGTAAGGACATGCAGACCCGCAATTATTTCTCTCATTTTTCCAAAAAAGGGAAATCTCCGGCCGACCGCCTCAGGGCGCAGGGCTACAACTACAGGAGCTTTGCAGAAAACCTGTTTGCCGCCAAAGGGTATACGCCCACTGTTCATGAGGTAGTGACGGCCTGGAAGAGCAGTCCGGGCCACTGTAAAAACCTGATGAACAATACAGTCAGTGAAATGGGTGTAGGTATTTATAAAGGGTATTACACACAATTATTTGGTACCAGACAAACTAAATAACGAATAAATTTGTAATATTGTAGTACTAATGGTTTTTGAGATGGAAGATTTACTAATAAAAGTTGAGCAGGCTTTAGATAACATCAGGCCTTACCTGGTGGCTGACGGCGGGAACGTCAGGGTACTGGGAATTACCGATGATCACGTTGTGCGACTGGAATTTATCGGCTCGTGCGGCAGTTGCCCTATGTCGTCTATGACCTTTAAAGCCGGGTTGGAAGAAGCCATTTTAAAGAATGTTCCGGAAATTAAAAGCGTAGAAGCTGTAAATGTGGCGGTTGATACATACTGAATAGTAAACAATTTATTGCAGGGTTGCCTTTGATTATTCTGGAGGGCAACTTTTTGCATTAATACACACGCTACGGTAAACCTCAAAATAAACATGAATAAAAAGCTTAAAGTCGGGATCTTTTTCGGAGGGCAGTCAAGAGAACGGGAAATCTCATTTCTCGGAGGAAGGACCGCTTATGAGCACATTGATAAGCGCTATTTCGATCCTGTGCTTATTTTCACAGACAGCCTGGGCAATTTTATCCGGGTAGATGAGGCCATTCTGAATGAGCCGGATATCCGGAGCTTTTATCCATCCAAAAACCAGAATAACGGCTACAAAGTATACATCGAGTCATTAGGCCCCCTGAAAGATTCACAGCTTTACAAGCTTATTTACAAGATAGGGTCACAGGTCAAGCCCGAAGACCTCAAAGGAATTATTGATTTTGCGTTCATTGTCATGCACGGGCCTTATGCCGAAGACGGCAGCATCCAGGGGCTTTTTGAGTGGCTAAACATCCCGTATATGGGTCCGGGCATTCTCGGATCCGGCATAGGCATCAATAAGCCTTTCCAGAACCGGCTGATGGCCTATGCTACCGGCCAGGAGAAGAAATACACCACCGTCAGCAAGAAAGAATGGCTGGAGGCCGACCGTTCCAAGCTTTTTTCCCGCCTGATCGGGCAACTGGGCTTCCCGCTGGTGGTAAAGGCGCCTCACCAGGGCTCTTCTATCGGTGTGGCCATTGTCAAAAAACGCAGCCTGGAAGAATTTTCCAGGGCCATGTCACAATGCTTTTTTGAAACCATTATTTCGCGGAAAGACTGGGACCGGCTTTCTACCCGCCGCAAGAAAAACCTGATGGAAAAAATAAGCAACCTCGACGAGGGCATCGGTTTTCCCGTGGTATTTAACGACGAGGTGATCTACCACCCCGCCGTCCTGCTTAAAAAGCTGAACGAGCACCTGGCTAAAAACGATTCGGCGCTGCTGACCAGCGTAAATGCAGAAGATTATGTGTTGATAGAAGAGTTCATATCGGGCCAGGAGTTCTCGTGCGGTGTGATCCAGGACGATAACGGCCATGCAATAGCGCTGCCTCCTGCCGAGGTATACGGAGATACCACCACCTTTGATTTCAAGGCCAAATACAAATCTACCGTCAGCAAAAAACGGATCCCGGTAAAGACCAGCGATGAAAACCTGGAGAAAATACACCGCGATGTGCTGAATGCTTTCGAGGCTACGGGCATGAGCGTGGTTTGCCGTATTGACGGCTTTATTACCGAAGACGGAGAAGTGCTGCTGCACGACCCCAACACCCTTCCGGGGATGTCGCCCAGCTCGTTCATCTTCAAGCAAATGGCAGAAGTAGGCTTCAATATTACAGACGCCATTACGTATTTTATCCGCCAGTCGCTGATTGAAAGAATCCGGGCCGGCAAAAACCGTTATGAGCTCAGCAACCTGCTGAATAACCTGACCAACCGCATCAACACCACGGGCCCGCGGAAAAAGCTGGCTATCCTTTTTGGTGAAAACGACGATGAATACGCTCTTGCCCGGAAAAAATACAGCGAATACTGCGGCAGTGAAGAATATGAGCCGATCCCGGTTTGTGCTGCGCTGAACGGCTCCAAGTACCTGATTCCGCTGAACCTGATGTTTAAGCCGGATATCAACGAGTTCGGCACGGCTATCGGCACTCCGCGGCATCCTTTTATTACCAAAAACATAGAAAAAACCAGGCAGCTGCGTGAATTTTATGTAGGAAAGGTAGACTTTTCGGTCCACAAGATTTCCGATACCGACTTCAGCCAGACATTCAGAACCCTTTTCATCTGTAAAAATAACGAGCTGGCTATCCTTTAATGGCAAAGTACTACGTGGTGTGGAAAGGCAGGACTACCGGTATTCTTAACGACTGGGATTCCTGCAAAAAAAGTATAGAAGGGTTTGAAGGTGCTCAGTACAAATCATTCAAGACCTTAAAAGAAGCCGAAGGTGCGCTGAAAAAAGGGTTTTACCAATCTATAAAGCCGAAAGAAACTGCTGCTGCCGGCCCCGGGCGGATCCCCCGCCCCCACTACCCGGCCTGGGTGGTAGATGCGGCCTGGAATACCAAAACCGGCGATATGGAATACCAGGGCATAGATCTCCTGACCGGCAAAAAGGTGTTTCACCGGGGCCCGTTTTATGACGGCACCAACAACATCGGCGAATTTCTGGCCATTGTGCATGCCCTGGCCCTGTTGCATAAGCACGGTTCTGATGCGCCCGTCTTCTCCGACTCGCGAACGGCCATTTCATGGGTGAGCAAGAAAAAAGCCAATACCAAACTGGAACAGACCCCGCGAAACGGTGAGCTCTTTGAGCTGCTGGAAAGAGCCGAAACCTGGCTCAGGACCCATCGTTATCCGAACCGCATACTCAAATGGGAAACCGAATGGTGGGGCGAAAACCCGGCTGATTTCGGAAGAAAATAATGTTCAGATTCAAGCAATTTACCGTTATCCAGGAAAACGCTGCCATGAAGGTCTGCACCGATTCGTGCCTGTTCGGAGCGCTGATCGGCTCAGGCGGGGCCACCTGTGCCCTAGATATCGGTACCGGAACGGGCTTACTGAGCCTCATGGTGGCCCAAAGACACCCCGGGTTATCTGTTGATGCCGTAGAAGTAGATGCGGGTGCTGCCGCTGATGCTGCACAAAATTTCATGAACAGCCCCTTCCGTGAACGCCTGCGGCTGCACGAGGAGACGATCCAGGACTTTGCCCGGGCCAGCCGGCAGACCTACGGCCTGGTTTTCTGTAATCCGCCGTTTTATGAAGACCGGCTGAAGTCGCCTGACCGGTACAAAAACATAGCCCATCACGCCACAGGGCTGTCTTTTCGTGAGCTGGCGGCCACCTCAGCCCGGTTACTGGCCAGTGAAGGGGTTTTGTGGATCCTGCTCCCGCCGTTTGAAATGGAGCGGTTCATCCGGGAGGCTGCAGAAAACTCGCTCTATATGCAGGAACGGTACGCGATCCGCCACAATGCAGCAAAGCCGGTTTTCCGTGAAATCGTTGTTTTTTCCCGCAGCAAACCGGGAAACCCCGCCCCCAGGGAAATTATAATTTATGAAAACGATAAATATAGTAGTATCTTTGCGGAGTTGCTGAGAGACTATTATCTCATCTTTTAATTATGGACATTTCCGTTGTTATACCGCTGTACAATGAGGCTGAATCTCTCCGGGAGCTTCACTCCTGGATCAAGCGTGTAATGGATAATCATGCTTTTACGTACGAAGTACTCTTTGTGGATGACGGCAGCAATGACGGCTCATGGGAGATCATACGGAAGCTGGCAACGGAAAACCGGGAAGTGAAAGGATTCCGGTTCTCTAAAAACTACGGGAAAACCGCTGCCCTGCAAACCGGCTTTAACGAAGCGGCCGGTAAAGTGGTCATTACCATGGATGCCGACCTGCAGGACAGCCCCGACGAGATCCCGGAGCTGTACCGGATGATCACCGAAGACGGCTTTGACCTGGTTTCAGGATGGAAGCAGAAACGGTATGATCCGATCACCAAGACACTGCCCACCAAATTATTTAATGCCACCACACGCTATATCCATGACATTCACCTGCACGACATGAACTGCGGGCTGAAAGCGTACAACAGCCGGGTGACTAAAAATATGGTCATTTACGGCGAGATGCACCGCTACATACCGGTAGTGGCCAAATGGAACGGCTTCGGGAAAATAGGCGAGAAAGTGGTTCAGCACCAGGCCCGCAAATACGGGCACACCAAATTTGGCATTGAACGCTTTATCAACGGGTTCCTTGACCTGCTTTCCATTACGTTCGTTAACCGCTTCGGGAAGAGCCCCATGCATTTTTTCGGGCTCTTCGGTGTGCTGGCCTTTGTAGGGGGCATGGCTATTGCCACATTCCTTATCGGGGAAAAGCTCTACAGCATCTACGCCCACCAGCCTTACCGCAATGTTACCGACAACCCCCTGTTCTTCCTGGCCCTTACGGCAGCCATTATCGGCTCACAGATGTTTCTTGCCGGTTTCCTGGGTGAGCTTTTTGCCCGGAACAACGCCCGAAAAGACGATTACATCATTGCAGAACGGGTGTAAACCATAAATCGTAATTATCAATTTTAATTTTTATTTATTTCATGAAAAAACTACTTTTTTACTCCCTCCTGGTTGTATCCGCATTAACTTCCTGCAGCAAAAACGATGATCCTGCACCCTCTGCCAACGTAGAAGGCAAATGGAACCTGGCTACAGCTAATCTTACAGTTAAGTCATTGTTTGGGGATAACGACGAGATCATCGACTACAAAGATGACAATGTTTATATAGAGCTGAAAAGCAACAATAAGTTCTCTACCAACCTGGTGCTGACCGATAGTATTGATGACCTGTTAGTGAAAGGAAAAACCTATGAGTCGGATTATGAGCTGACCAGCGATGCAATGACTCTGCACGTATACAGTGAGCTATACGACGATTACCTGCCCGTAAAGCTGAAAATACAGAGCTCAAATGAGACCGAAATGGTGCTGGTATTTACCAAAGCAGAACTGGCTGAATTAATGAAAGCGTATGACAAGCTGGACGAATCGGATGAAAACACCCAGATGCTGGCGCTGATCACCTCGATTAACGCGGTTTTCACATTTACCCGGTAAGATTTCCGGTAGTATAGGGCGCGGAGATTATTCCCTACCCGGTTGAAGATACGGAACGTGCCTCAAAAGGGCACGTTCGTTTTTTTTAATAGCCGTACCAATCGTCCCACCAATTCTTCAGTGATTTCCTGATCTCGTTTTCCCGCGCATTTATACCCGGCTCGTATACTTTTAAGCCTTTCAGCTCTTCCGGCAGGAAGTTCTGCCGTACAAAATTCCCGGGAAAATCATGGGAATATTTGTACCCTTTCCCATACCCGATCTGCTTCATCAGCCGGGTCGGGGCATTTCTCAGGTCAATGGGTACCGCCAGGTCAGCCGTTTTCTCCGCCAGCTGCATGGCTGCTTCAATGGCCAGGTAAGCCGTATTGGATTTGGGTGAAGTGGCGAGATAAATCGCCGTTTGCGACAGGATAATCCGGCTTTCGGGGTAACCGATCTTCATCACGGCGTCCATGCAGGCATTGGCCACCATCATGGCCGTAGGATTGGCCAGCCCGATATCTTCTGATGCAGAGATCAGCATACGGCGGGCAATGAACTTCACGTCTTCGCCGGCCACCAGCATGCGGGCCATCCAGTACAAGGCACCGTTGGGATCAGAACCCCGGATCGATTTGATAAAAGCCGAAATAATATCGTAGTGCTGCTCCCCTGATTTATCGTAGCGGGCAAAGCTCTTCTGAGCCAGGGCCTCCACTATTTCATTATCTATCACCACCGGGTCTTTCCCCTGTTGGGCATTCACCACCAGCTCCAGCAGGTTGAGCAGCTTGCGCCCGTCGCCGCCGCTCATCCGGAACAGGGAGTCCGTTTCCTTTACCCCGATATTCAGCTTTCCCAGGATCTCATCTTCTGAAATGGCTCTTTGCATCAGCCGGGCAAGCTCTTCTGTTCCGAAGGCTTCCAGGATATACACCTGGCACCGCGACAACAGCGCCGAATTCACTTCAAAAGAGGGGTTT
The DNA here is from genome assembly GCF_040829825.2 of Leadbetterella sp. DM7. Classification (NCBI taxonomy): domain Bacteria; kingdom Pseudomonadati; phylum Bacteroidota; class Cytophagia; order Cytophagales; family Leadbetterellaceae; genus Leadbetterella; species Leadbetterella sp. DM7. The sequence continues at coordinate 241,121 of NZ_JBFOLH020000002.1, forward strand.
TCTGTAGTAGCACCGATGAGCGTAACACGGCCTTTTTCTACCGCACCCAGCAGGGCGTCCTGCTGCGATTTATTGAAACGGTGGATCTCATCAATAAACAAAACAGGAGGAAATAACCCGGAAGGCTTTGAAATCACTTCCCGCAGGTCTTTCACCCCGGCAGAAATAGCGCTGAGGTTATGAAACTGCCGTTTGGTAACTTCGGCAATCAGCAACGCCAGGGAGGTCTTGCCCACGCCGGGAGGTCCCCAGAAAATCATAGAGGGCAATACCCCTGATTCAATGGCGGCCCGCAGGGGTTTGCCTTTGCCGAGAATATGCTCCTGGCCGATGTATTGGTCCAGGGTTTTCGGACGAATTCTTTCTGCTAAAGGAATGGAAGTATTCATATCTTACCCAAAATTATAGCTTTCAGCAAACAAATCCATCTGATTAAACGTATATTTGAGAAAGATAATTTACCCCTGCCTATGTATTTACCAAACCCTGACCGCTACCTGCAAACTCCCTACCGGAGAACCGGGAAAAGCGGTTTACTACTCCCCGAAATCTCATTGGGCCTCTGGCATAATTTCGGTGGTGTAGATGTGTATGAAAATTACCGGGATATCCTGCTTACGGCTTTTGACCGTGGCATCACCCACTTTGACCTTGCCAACAATTACGGCCCGCCACCGGGATCGGCCGAAGAAAACTTCGGGCGCCTCCTGGCCCGCGATCTCAAACCCTACCGCGATGAGCTCATTATCTCCTCCAAAGCAGGCTACCATATGTGGCCCGGCCCTTACGGGGAATGGGGTTCCAGGAAATACCTGGTATCCAGCTGCGACCAGAGCCTGAAACGCATGGGGCTGGATTATGTGGATATTTTCTATTCCCACCGGCCCGATCCCGATACCCCCGTGGAAGAAACCATGGGTGCGCTTGACAGCCTGGTCAGGCAGGGAAAAGCCCTGTATGTGGGTATTTCCAATTACAACGAAGAGCAGACCAAAGCGGCGCTGAAGGTGTTGCAGGAGCTGGGAACGCCCTGCCTGATCCATCAGCCCAAATACTCTCTCCTGGTGAGAGAACCAGAAGAGGGGCTTCTCGACACCCTTGTTGCTTCGGGTACCGGGTGTATTGCCTTCTCGCCCCTGGCACAGGGCCTGCTGACCAATAAGTATCTTAAAGGAATACCGGAAGACTCGCGTGCTGCCAAATCAACCGGTTTTCTGCAGGCAGACCAGGTAGATGAGGCTACGCTGAGAAAAGTAAGGCAACTGAATGAGCTGGCCCTGCAACGGGGACAATCGCTGGCCCAGATGGCCATTGCCTGGCTGCTGAAAGACCATAAAGTGACGTCTGTGCTTATCGGTGCCAGCAGAACAGCCCAGTTGCTCGACTCACTGGGGGCATTGAAGAACAAGGACTTTTCTGCCGATGAACTTCAACAGATAGATCGTATCCTTTCTTAACCTTATCGATTATAAAACAAATACATATGAATGGTTTCAAATTTTTACCCGGTATACTTACGTTAGCGATCGTGTTCGGGCTTGCTTCATGTAAAGTGGAAGGACCCGAAGGGCCCGCCGGAAAGGACGGTACAGACGGAAATGCCAACGTGAAAACCCAGATCATTACCGTAACTCCCTCTGACTGGCAGGGCGACGGATACCTTTTCGAAGCTCAAAAGCAGTGCTCCATCATTACTGCGGATATTTTCAATTCCGGAGTTGTCTTGTGCTATATACAGGATGCTCCCGGTCTATATATCCCTATGCCCTTTACCTTTACCAACTATTATTACAACGATAAACAGGAACCTGTTTTATATAACAGTCATAGCTTCTTCACCTACGGTACCGGGGTTATCAGCTTTATTTTCCAGGATGATGATGCTTATACCCCGCCTCCTACCGATAATGTAAAGTTTAAAGTAGTGGCCATTTCCTCATCAGAGCTGGTAGCCGGTCTTGATGTGAAGAATTACAACCAGGTAGCCAAAGCGCTGCACCTGGAAGAGTAATCATAAAAAAACGCCTTACGGCGTTTTTTATTTCTTGGGCTTGGGTGCAATAATTACATTCAGCCGCTTGCCTTCCAGCTTTGGAGGTGCTTCGGGCTTACCCAGCTCTGACAGGGCTTCCATGAAGCGTTCCAGCAATTTGAAGCCCTGGTCTTTAAATACGATCTGGCGGCCTACAAAATGCACGTAAGCTTTTACTTTGGAGTTTTCTTTCAGGAAGTTCTCCGCATGCTTCAGCTTAAATTCAAAATCGTGATCATCGGTCTGCGGGCCAAAACGAATCTCTTTGATGACCGTTTTCACCTGCTTGGCCTTCAGCTCTTTCTGCTTCTTTTTCTGTTCGTATTTAAATTTGGAATAATCTACAATTCTACAAACGGGGGGTGCGGAATTAGGAACGATCTCCACCAGATCCAGGTTCTGTCCCCGTGCAATTTCCATGGCCCTGGCATAGGGAACCACCCCCTGCTCTACATTTTCACCTACCAGCCTCACTTCCTGTACGCCGCGGATTTTTTCATTTATTCTGTGCTCGTCCTCTTTTCTAACCGGCGGACGAAACGGTCTTCTCATGTTTTTTGCCATACAATGTCTTAAAAGTCGGTTTTCCTTTTCAGAAAACCGACCAAAGTTATTATTAAGTTTTTAATTTCCGCCAAATTTCGGAATATTTTTATTTATCTCGTTAGAAGCAAATTCAATAAACTCCTGCACGGTAAAAGTACCCAGGTCTCCTTCGCCCTTCTTCCGTACTGAAACTTTGCCTTCTTCTGCTTCTTTTTCACCGATGATCAGCATCAGGGGCACTTTGTTGATCTCGGCATCCCGGATTTTCCGGCCGATCTTCTCGGCGCGGTAGTCAATGTATCCGCGGATATCATTTTCCTGCAGGATAAGGAAGACCTCGTTGGAAAAGTCTTCGTATTTTTCCGAAATAGGCAATACCGCAATCTGCTCGGGCGAAAGCCAGAACGGGAAGTTCCCGGCCGTGTTTTCGAGCAGGATAGCAATAAAACGCTCCATAGAGCCAAACGGAGCCCGGTGGATCATCACCGGACGGTGCTTCAGGTTATCTGAACCGGTGTATTCCAGCTCAAACCTTTTCGGCAGGTTGTAATCTACCTGTATGGTTCCCAGCTGCCATTTACGGCCGAGGGCATCTTTCACCATGAAGTCGAGCTTAGGCCCGTAGAAAGCAGCTTCACCGTATTCTACCACGGTGTTCAGCCCTTTTTCAGCAGCAGCATTGACAATCGCCGACTCGGCCTTCTCCCAGTCTTCGTCAGAGCCAATGTATTTGCTCCGGTCTTCCAGACTGCGCAGCGAGATCTGGGCGGAGTAATCTTCAAACCCGAGCGATTTGAAAACGTACATCACCAGGTCAATCACCTTTTTGAATTCTTCTTCTACCTGGTCATTGGCGCAGAAAATGTGGGCATCGTCTTGTGTAAAGCCGCGCACCCGGGTCAAGCCGTGCAGCTCCCCGCTCTGCTCATAGCGGTATACGGTACCGAACTCGGCCAGGCGAAGCGGCAGGTCACGGTAACTGCGGGGCCTTGACTTATAGATTTCGCAGTGATGCGGGCAGTTCATGGGCTTCAGCAGGAATTCTTCTCCTTCTTCCGGCGTTTTGATGGGCTGGAAAGAGTCTTCCCCGTATTTGTCCCAGTGGCCTGAAGTCACATACAGCTGCTTGCTGCCAATGTGCGGGGTCACTACCGGGAGATACCCCGACCGCAGCTGCGCCCGCTTCAGGAAGTTTTCCAGCCTTTCACGCAGCATGGCGCCTTTCGGAAGCCAGAGCGGCAGGCCCTTTCCTACTTTATCGGAGAAGGTGAAAATATCGAGCTCAGCACCTAATTTCCGGTGGTCTCTCCGTTTTGCTTCTTCTAGGAAGTTCAGGTACTCTTCCAGCTCTTTCGCCTTGGGGAATGTTACCCCGTAAACGCGGGTAAGCATCTTATTGTTCTGGTCTCCCTTAAAGTAAGCTGCCGCGGCGTTCATAATCTTGGCGGCCTTGATAAACCCGGTATTCGGGATATGCGGCCCGCGGCAAAGGTCGGTGAAATTGCCCTGCCGGTATAAGGTAATGTTCCCGTCTTCCAGGCCCTCCAGCAGGTCAAGCTTGTACTCGTCACCCTTCTCCCCAAAATATTTCACCGCATCGGCTTTCGCGATGGGGATCCGCACAAAATCATTTTTCTGCCGGGCCAGCTCCAGCATCTTATCTTCTATTTTCTTGAAATCGTCGGAAGAAATGGGGGTTCCGTTGGTATCCACATCGTAGTAAAAACCGTTTTCGAGCGGTGGCCCCACCCAGAACTTTACACCGGGATACAGGGCTTCCAGCGCCTCTGCCATCAGGTGGGCGGAAGAATGCCAGAATACGGATTTCCCTTCGGTGTCATTCCAGGTCAGCAAAGAAAGGGTGGAATCTTCGGTAAGCGGGGTGTTCAGGTCCACTACTTTATCATTTACCCTGGCGGCCAGCACATTCCTGGCCAGTCCTTCACTGATAGACAGCGCTACATCATACGGGGTAGCCCCTTGTTCAAATTCCCGGATACTTCCATCGGGAAGTGTAATTTTTATATTCATTATTTTTAATTTCTGGTAGAATCTCTACTGATTAAAGTTGTTTTTCTCTTGGGTATGGTATTGATTTCCAACGATCTGTCAAATACCCTTTCGTCTTCTTTGTCTTTCTCGTTATAATTCTCAGCCCCGGAGGGCGTGTAAGACCGCAGGGCGCCTGATTCTATCCGGTAATTTACGGCATCCAGCTCGGCTTTCAGCAAGGCGTTACCCGGGTATTTCTCCAGCGATTTCACCAGGTAATATTTGGCGGCCGGAAGGTTATCCTGGGCAATATAACTGCGCGCCGCTTTTAAGCGGGGCATGGGGTTGTCGTTATCCAGCTCGGCCCATTTGTTGTATGTAATGAAAGCCGCAGGATAGTTTTTCTTGCGGAAATAGATATTCCCTATCCGTTCATATACGTCAAACCTTTCCGGTTCCACCTTAAGAAACTGCCGGTATATACCCGCCGAGCTGTCGAGCAGGCCCGCATTTTCCAGGATAAGCCCTTTGTTGTAAAGCAGCTCTTTTTTATCCGGAAATTTGGCAATGGCCATTTCATTGAGGTGCAGAGCCGAGTCGATCTGGCGGGCTTTCCCGTAAATTTTGATCAGGTCGTCGTAATACTCAAAAACACCCGGCCGGGTATGGATGGCCCGCTTGAAAAAATTAACGGCTGTTACGGTATCCCTGAGCATGGCGTAATACCTGCCTTTGCCATTAAAGAGGTCCGAATTGTACGGATAGATGTTCTCTGCCTTACGAAAGTACTCTTCCGCCTTTCCGAAATTCCGCTTGTCGAGATACAGGTTACCGATAAGGGTATACAGGTCGGGCGATACAAAATCCTGGTCTTCGGCATACAAGGCATTTTCAAGCGCATTTTCTTTGCCTGATTTGTACAGGATTGCACTTTTCAGGAACAGGATTTCCCCCGAGTTAGGGCTCAGCCGTTCTGCCCGCGTAATATCGATCAGGGCTTCATCGTAATTTCCCTCGCCGTATTGCCACCAGGCCCGCTTGAAATAGTTCAGCGGGTTGCTCGGGTTTGACTTGATGCTTTCCGATAATTTCTCCAGGATCACCTCCATCTGCTTCTCGTGGGTACTTTCCAGCTTACCGGGAATATCGTACTCGTCCCGGGAAGTATCGGAACACCCCACCAGGAGAAAAAGAATCGCCGGAAACAGAAAATACCTCATAAAAGCTGAAATTACGCAAAATTCCTAATTTTTTAACTAAGAATGAAACAAAACGGTTCAAACTTTTCTTTGCGGTCATTCCGGCTTTCCGGCTGAAATAGAGGTGAGGAAGTACGTTTTGCGGGTTTGGGTGTACGGAATAGAGCGCTTCTTTTTCTTTTTACCGGCAGCGGGAGCCACCTGCTGGGCTTCCACCCGGCTCTGGGTTCCCACCCCGAGGAAAATATTATCGTACCAGTGCAGCACCTGGCGGTAGCCGGCCACGTAAGGCGAGCCGTCGCCTTTGTCATCGGTCAGCTGGTAGGCAATGGGGCGCGAGCCGATATTGAAGTTTTTTACCAGCACATTCCCGTTAGAGATGTAGGCCACAGCCCCGGCGGTATTGATGCTGAGCGGGGCAGTCAGCTGCCCCAGCAGCTGGTTTACGGCTATCGTATTCCCGAAAAGCTCCTTCCCGTCCCCGTCCAGGCCAAAGATCCGGGCAGTGGTAAATTCCAGCCCGGCAAATACCTCGCGGTGATCTGTACGAAGGCGGTTACCGTACAGGTCATACCCCCGGTCTGTGGTCATGCTCCTGAATTTAGGCGTATAAAACACCCCGCCCACATAAATTTCTCCGGCTCCGGCCACAGGAGGAAGAGGCAGCCATTGAGCATTTTTCAAAAACTTTTCTTTCTGCTTTCCTTCTGCCTGGTCACTGGTCAGCTCTTCAAACGACCGGTAAAATACCGGGATGTTTTTTTCGTCTTTCAGGAGGGAGAAATACATCCCTTTCCGGCCGTCGGGCTGCTGGTAGATCCCGCTTACCCAGCCGTTCTGACGGACGCCGGATACGGGGAAACGCCCGCCGTCAGGTACCACATTCTTCCGGCTTAACAGCTGTCCGGCGGTATCGAGCCTGACCTCGATCACCTGCGAGCTCTTCACGTATTCGCCTTTCTTCCTGGCTTCATTGGCGTAGCCAATGGTTTTCTCCACTGCAAGAATATTCAGGGTGCCGTCTGCCTCCTTCTGCACATCCCCGATCTCTATCTTGCCCGGCAGCGCGGTCTGCACCAGCCTGCCGGTATCGGTATTGAAATCATAGATAAACCAGGCCATTCCCTGCCCGTTCACCCCGGTAAGCAGGGCCTTGTTGGGGTACATGATCAGGCCGTTGTCCTGGAAAAACTCCCGTATCTCAAATCCTTTCCTGAGGTACTCCCCGTTCTTAAGGTCAAAATCGATCAGCTGGTAATACATTCCCGAGGTTTCCGAGAACATCAGGGTAAGCCGGCCGTCATGGAGCGTTACAGCTGCCGGGGCTTTTTCGGTATCGAGAAAAAGATCTTCCTCCCATATTTTATTCAGCCCGGCATCCAGCTTTACCACTTTAAAACGGGTCTGGTCTTCTTTGATAAGCATCACCACCCCCTCCTGCTTCAGCGAAATAGCCCTGTACCAGCCGGGGCTACCCACTACCTCAATCGTAGCCGAACGCAGCACCTGTGCCCTCAGGCCGGGGAACAGAAGCACCAGGAAAGTACTTAGCAAAATCCGTTTCATAGCTCCGTTTCTAGGGGGTCAGCTTTTGGATAAAACACGTGTTGCTTCCGCCGCTTTTATGCACTCCCCAGTTAAAGTAAACATTGTCATACCAATGTTCAAAATTAGAAAATTCTGCTTTCTTATTCCTGAACTGGAGCTCCAGCGACTCCGGGTCAAACTCATTAGACTGCAGGATATTTCCTCTGCCGTCTATTTCCGATACCTTCAGCCTGGAGCCTACGCTGTACAGGGCCATGGTATGATCGGCCGCATTGCTTACTTTCAGGTGGGTTGCCAGCTCATAGTATTTCAGGTTTTTGTAGGGAAACGAATTATCCCATACCGGGTTACCGTCTTTATCAATTGCAAAAATCACCCCTTCCAGGTATTTAAAGCCGTCAAAAACCTGGGCATTCCGGTAATTATACCCGTAAAACGGGCTGTTCAACCAGTAATAATTGTAGAGCGGCCGTCCCCAGTACATGCTGGAATAGAAAGGCGAGAGCCCGTACAGGCCGGGGTAATTGCGGTTCCGGTATTCGGGTTGAAAGATCTCACCCACAATCAGGGTCTGCCCGTCTTTGAACTGAAGCCCGCTGATAAAAAGACGGTAATCAAAGGTATATTCCCTGCCCTTTTTCTTCTTTTTTTCCACCTGCTTGTCGAGCCGTTCCTTCTGCCTGTCATTCAGGAAGCCGAAGAGGTTCTCAAACCGGGCAAACCCGTAATAGCTGATCCGGGCGTTATCCATATCGGCGAGGAAAATCCCCTGTGAGCTTTGCAAACCGTTAGCCGGGGCTTTGCCGGTGCCGTAATTGCCTACCAGCAGGCGCTTGTCCTGGTTTTCAAAATATTTTGCAGACAGGAATACGTGATCGTCTTTGGCCACCAGGTTACGGCTGTGCAGCACTTTGCCGGTATAATCCAGCTCCCTGACAATGATCTGGTTGGTCTTTTTTACATTATTAATAAATGCGGTAAGGATAGCGTTTTCTGTTACATGCAGGGCCTGGAGCTCCATGGTGCCTTTGGCGCTGCCGCTGACAAACTTGGGTGAAGCGCCGGGAATGGTCGGCAGGATAGCAATAAAAGGCTCCGTCTTTACGGCTCCCCCGAGGCAGATAACCTGGTCATTGGCCGCAAAGAACCCGTACTGGAAGCCTTTGGTCAGGGGAAAGTCAAACCGCTGGTAGGCTGCAAAAGCAGATGATATTTTGAGGATAATAAAGCTCCGCCCTTCTTTCGGCTCAAGGATAATATAGAGGAACCTGCCGTCAAAATACTCGTCAATGAAGGCTGCTTTACCCGGTATTTCCGCTTGTGTTTCCCAGGCCACATTCAGGGCGGTATCCACTTTCCGGATAGTAAGAATCCCTTCCGAAGATTTATCCAGCACAATAATCCCGCTTTCCCGAAGGTTTACGGCCCTGACCTGGCTACTGTTGCCCGATACAGGTATATTTAACACATGCTGGCCGAAGCCTGTAAAAAAACAAAAAAGTAAAGCAAAAAGAATTTTAATTCTCATCAGCCAGATCCATTACGCGGTCAAATTCAGTAGGTGTCACGGGGCTTACCGACAGCCTCGACTGCCTGACAATGGCCATTTCCTTCAGCACGGGGTCTGCTTTGATCTGCGTCAGGCTTACCGCCTTTTTCAGCTTCTTCACCGGTACGAGGTCTACCACCACCCAGCGCGGGTCGTCGGCGGTCGGGTCAGGGTAATGCTCTTTAGCTACTTTGGCCAGTCCCACTATTTCCAGTCCTTCATTCGAATGATAGAAAAATACCTGGTCGCCGGTTTTCATGGCCATCAGGTTGTTCCTTGCCGCGTAGTTCCGTACGCCGTCCCACATGTCACCTCCTTTATTAACGAAAGTATCCCATGAAAATTTAAAAGGTTCTGATTTTACCAGCCAGTAATTCATAATTGTATTGTCTTAACTTTTCTTGCGAACCGTTGCCGATTCATATCGTAAATTTAGCAGAACATCCCGTTTTATGAAAAAATACTTACCGGGAAACCCTAATTTCATTTTTTTTAATGATTTTTGGGTATTCGAATTAACGTTTAAAGTACCTGATAGTTTCTTTCCAATGAAAAAATATTGCCAGATTTATGGTCTGTTTATCCTTGCCCTGGTGTTTCAGTCGTGTGGTGAAACCGAAATTCCGGATCCCACCCCTGTCGGTTCACCGGGATTGGATTTCAGCATAAATATCAGCCAGTCTCCGTATACGGCTTTGCAGAAAGCGGGCGGGTCGGCCATAGCCACCCAGCAAAAGGTGATCATTGCACGCCTTGACGTGAACAACTGGGCAGCCGTATCGGCCTATTGCCCCAACGATGCCAGCACTGCGCTTACCTTCAATGCAAATGACAATACGTTCAGGTGCAGCAAGGATAACACCGTATTCGATTACCAGGGAAAAGTAAAGAGCGGCACCTCTGCCAACCTTACCCGGTACAACACCACCTTTAACATCAATACGAGCATACTGCGGATATTCGAATAATAATTACTATGGTAAAAAAACTTGTGCAAACCTGGCGCTGGTACGGCCCGGCCGACGGCGTCACCTTACAGGATGTTAAACAGGCAGGCGCTACCGGCATAGTTACGGCCCTGCACCACATTCCCCACGGGGAAGTTTGGCCCGTGGAAGACATCCGGCAACGAAAACAGGAAATTGAAGCGGCCGGGCTGGTATGGTCGGTGGTAGAGAGCGTTCCGGTACATGAAGACATTAAAACCCGGACAGGCAATTATGAAAAATACCTGGCCAATTACAACCAGTCGTTGCAAAACCTGGCCGCCTGCGGTATCACCACCGTGTGCTACAATTTCATGCCGGTGCTGGACTGGACCCGCACCCGCCTCGACCTGGAAATGAAAAACGGAGCGAAGGCCCTGTATTTCAACTGGATAGACCTGGCTGTTTTTGATCTTTATATCCTGAAGCGTGAAGAAGCCGCTGAGGATTACAACCCTGAGATCCTGGCCCAGGCAGAAAGGCGGTACAACCAATATACCGAACGCGACCTCGCCGAACTGCAGCGGGTGATCCTGATGGGAATTCCCGGTGAAAAAGACATTGAGCCCGGAGACCTGCTCAAAAGCATAGCGGTATATAAAGAGCTGGGCAAAGAAGGTTTGAAAGAAAACCTGAAGTTTTTCCTGGAAAATATAGCTCAGACCTGCACTGAAAACGGCATTTACCTCACTATTCACCCCGATGATCCGCCCTACCCTATCCTGGGCCTGCCCCGGATAGTGAGCAAATGGGAGGATTTCGACTACCTGCTGAGCGCCGTGAACCTTGACTTCAACGGGGTATGCTTCTGTACGGGCTCACTGGGTGCCGGAAATGCCGGCGATATCCTGCGGATTTTCGACAGGGTAAAAGAAAGGGTGTATTTTGCGCATTTACGCAATGTAAGAAAAGATGAAACCGGTAATTTTTACGAAGCCGACCACCTGGACGGCGACGTCAACATGTACAGGGTGATGAAAGCCCTGACCGAAGAGAACCGGAAAAGAAGCACGCCGATACCGTTCCGGCCTGATCACGGCCACCAGATGCTGGATGACCTTCATAAAACATCGAATCCGGGCTATTCGGCCATCGGCCGCCTGCGGGGCCTGGCTGAGCTCAGAGGACTGGAAACCGGTATTTTAGGAGAATAAAAAACAGGGTAGTGAAAGAAACGTTTGATGCCATAGTGGTAGGCTCCGGCCTGTCAGGCGGCTGGGCAGCTAAAGAATTAACGGAAAAGGGGCTGAAGGTGCTCCTGCTGGAGCGGGGAAGAGAAGTAAAGCATCGCGAAGATTATACCACGGCCATGGCCGAGGTATGGGAACTGCCCCACCGCGGCCGGATGGATCTGAAGACCCGGCACGATTACTGGGCCAATGTCAGAACCGGCTATACCGCTAACGAGGAGCATCGCCATTTTTTTACGCGCGACGTGGATTTCCCTTACCAGGAAGAAAAAACATTTACCTGGGTACGCGGCTACCAGACCGGCGGGCGATCGCTCATGTGGGGACGGCAGTCGTACCGGTGGTCTGACCTCGATTTCGAGGCCAATGCCCGTGATGGCATAGCCATTGACTGGCCCATACGTTACAAAGACCTGGCACACTGGTACAGCTACGTGGAGAAGTTTGCCGGCATCAGCGGACAGAAGGAGGGCTGGGATTTTTTGCCTGACGGAGAGTTTCAGCCGGCCATGGAAATGAACTGTGTGGAGCGGGAGGTCAAGGCCCGGCTGCAAAAAAACATAGGGCGGAAAATGACCATCGGGCGGGTGGCCAACCTGACCCGGCCCACCCATGAACAGCTGGCCCTGGGCCGCACAGCCTGCCAATTCCGAAACCGCTGCATGCGCGGGTGCCCGTACGGCGCCTATTTCAGCTCGCAGTCGGCTACCCTGCCCGCAGCACAGCAGACGGGCAATCTCACGCTTATTGCCGATAAGATCGTGTACCAGGTGATCTTTGATGACGCAAAAGGCCGCGCTACCGGTGTGCGGGCCATTGACCAGCAAACCAAAGAGGAAACAGCTTATTACGGAAAGCTTATTTTCCTGAATGCCAGCGCGGTTAATACCGCCTGGATCATGATGCAGTCTACCTCTCGTACGCATCCCGACGGCCTGGGCAACGACAGCGGCCAGCTGGGAAAAAACATCATGGATCACCACAAGTCGCTGGCCGTACAGGGTACTTTTGAAGGTTTTGAAGACCGCTATTATTTCGGCAAACGGGCTAACGGCATCTATATTCCCCGTTTTGTAAACATAGGAAATGACAAACGTGATTTCCTGAGGGGCTTTGGGTACCAGGGCGGAGCCGGCCGCAGCCCAGCCGGCAGCGATGAGGCTTTCGGTGCAAAGATCAAAGAAGAGTATACCCGCCTGGGCCCCTGGGTTTTCAGCCTGCAGGGGTTTGGGGAGATTCTGCCCTTTGAATCCAATCATTTTACATTAAGCAGTGAAAAAGACCGCTGGGGACTGCCGGTGATCCGGTTCAATGCCGCCTTAACAGAAAATGAATACAGGATGAAAGACTGTATGGTGGAAGAAGGCATAAAAATACTGGAAGCCGCCGGCCTGAAGAACATCCGTACCTACGAAACCCAGAAATCGGCCCCGGGCATCAGCGTGCATGAAATGGGTACGGCCCGCATGGGCAAAGACCCGGGAACATCGGTTCTGAACGCTCATAACCAGGTCTGGAACGCCCCGAATGTATTTGTTACCGACGGTGCCGCCATGGTATCTTCGTCTAACGTTAACCCGTCTCTGACCTATATGGCCCTCGCTGCGAGAGCGGCAGATTTTGCGGTGGCGGAAATGAAGCGGGGGAATTTGTGATGCCCCGCCAGGGCCCGGCCGGCAGATCCCGAATCACGGAACCAGGTGAATAGCAGGCCTACCTTCGGCCCGGAACAGGCATTTTTCCAGCAGCTTATCACGAACTATTCAATTTTCTTCCTGATTTTTTCACTGCAATCTGGTTTAATTTACAGAATTTTGCAGCCGAAATAAAAACAGGGTATATTTTCCGTCCTCATGAGACATCCTTATTTACTCCTTCATATCGCTGTGATCCTCGCCGGATTTACCGGTATTTTTGGTAAGCTGATCACGCTGAATGAAGGTCTGCTGACCTGGTACAGGGTATTGATATCGTCGGTAGCTTTGTTCCTGATCGTACATTTCACCCGTGCCCCGCATCCGAAATCCTGGAAAGACAAGCTCAATATTGCCTTCATAGGCCTTATCATCACCATTCACTGGCTGTTTTTTTACGGAAGCATTAAATATTCCAACGTTTCTATTGGTGTAGTATGTTATGCGCTAACCAGCTGCTTTACCGCCCTCCTGGTTCCGGTAATTAATAAACGCCCTTTTGTAGTCTCTGAATTGCTGTTGAGCCTTCTTACCATTTTCGGTATCGGGCTGATCTTCCACTTTGACACTTCCCACCAGACGGGTGTTGTACTTGGGGTGATTTCATCTGTGTTTGCTGCCCTTTTCACCATTTTCAATGAAAAGCTGGTAAAAAAATACGATTCGAAAGTGATCAACTTCTATGAAATACTGGGTGGCACGATAGGTCTGACCCTGCTGTTACCGTTTTACCTGTATCTTTTCCCTACCGATTACCTTATTCCTGATCTGAAGGATACCGTATATTTACTTATGCTGGCGCTGTTCTGTACGGTTGGCCTGTATATTCTTTTTGCAGAAGCCCTGCGGAAGATCCCTGCCTTTACGGTCAACCTGACCTTCAATATGGAGCCGGTATATGCTATTGTGCTGGCCTTTATTATTTTTAAGGAAGCCAAAGAGGTGAATGCTTCCTTTTATGCCGGGCTTTTCCTGGTGATGGCCTCGGTGGTTCTGCAGACGGTAATAAGTATGAAAAGGCGTAAAAAAGGGCTACAATAAGAGAGTGAAAAGTGAAAAGCTAAAAGTTAAAAATTAAGGAACATTCTTATTAAAATACTGATGTTCCATAACTTTTAGTTTTTCACTTTTATCTTTTCACTTCCGGCTCTTACCCGATAATTACTGCCCCCAGCGGCGGCAGGCTCAGCTGCACCGACTGCTCAAAACCGTGGCTGGCTACCTTTTCCAGGTAAATATTGGGGTTGCTGACCCCTGAGCCGCCGTACTTTTTGAGATCGGAGTTAAGCAGTTCCTTATACTCCCGCTCTTCCGGTACACCTACCCGGTAATCGTAATGAGGCACGGGCGTGAGGTTCAGTACGATCACCACGTTTCCGTTGGTGGTTTTACGCATATAGCTCACCACACAGTTGTTGGTATCTGATGCGTCGATCCATTGGAAACACCCCGGGTCAAACTGCTTCAGGTGCAGCGCCGGCACCGACCGGTACAGCTGGTTCAGATCACTTATCAGGTCTTTCACTCCGCGGTGGCTCTCACTGTCGAGCAGGTGCCAGTCAAGGCTTTGCTCAAAATTCCACTCCCGCATTTGCCCGAATTCGCCTCCCATAAAGATAAGCTTGGTGCCGGGGTGGGTAAACATGTAGGAGAACAGCAGCCGCAGGTTGGCAAATTTCTGCCAGGCATCGCCCGGCATTTTGGTCAGCAATGACCCCTTTCCGTATACCACCTCATCGTGCGACAGCGGCATCATAAAGTTTTCACTGAATGCATACACCATGCTGAAAGTCAGATCGTTCTGGTGCCATTTGCGGTACATTGGGTCTCTTGCAAAATACTTCAGGGTATCGTTCATCCAGCCCATCATCCATTTCATACCAAAACCCAGTCCGCCGGTATACACCGGTCGTGAAACCCCCGGAAAAGCCGTAGACTCTTCGGCAATGGTTTGTACATCCGGGAACGAACGGTAAATTTCCTCGTTCAGCTCTTTAAATAACGATATGACTTCCAGGTTTTCTCTTCCTCCGAAGATATTGGGCACCCACTGGCCTTCCTGGCGCGAGTAGTCGCGGTACAGCATAGATGCCACGGCATCCACACGCAGGCCGTCGGCATGGAAACGATCCAGCCAGAACAGGGCATTGCTGATCAGGAAAGAACGAACCTCGTATCGTCCGTAATTGAAAATATACGATTTCCAGTCGGGATGGTATCCTTCTTTGGGGTCTTCGTGCTCATACAGCGCCGTACCGTCAAAGCGGAAGATACCGTTGGCATCGCCGGGGAAATGCGAAGGCACCCAGTCGAGGATAACGCCTATCCCTGCCTCGTGCAACTGCTCTACCAGGTACATGAAGTCTTGCGGGGTACCCTGCCGGCTGCTTACCGCAAAATAGCCCGTGATCTGGTACCCCCACGAAGGCTCATAAGGGTGTTGCATTACAGGCATGAATTCCACATGGGTAAACCCGGTTTCTTTGAGGTAGGGCACCAGGGTATCGGCAATTTCCCGGTAATTCAGCTTCCTGTCGGGCTCTGCGGGATCCCGTTTCCAGGAGCCCAGGTGAACTTCATAAACAGAAAACGGGGAATCGAGGCTGTTGTTCTCCCGCCGGTTTTTCATCCAGCTTTTATCTTTCCATTCGTACCAGGTGTCCCAGACCACCGAAGAGGTTCGGGGCGATTCCTCCCACCGCAGGGCAAAGGGATCGCCTTTTTCAGAAATTATGCCGTGATTACCGGATACGATACGGTATTTGAAAATTTCTCCGTTACCGATGTTCGGAATCCAGCCTTCCCAGATGCCGGAGCCGTCCCAACGGGGATTAAGCGGGTGATTGTTATGATCCCATCCGTTAAAATTTCCAATGACATTCACTGAGCGGGCATTGGGTGCCCAAACCGCAAAGTACGTGCCCACTACACCCTCGTGTTCCAAAACGTGTGTCCCCATTTTTTCATACAGCCGGTAATGCTTTCCTGATTTAAAAAGGCTTATATCAAAATCAGAAAACAGGGAATAGGGTTCTACATTTTTGAACTTCGGAGCTGCGGCCGGAGCATCTTTCTTTTTCGCCATTAGAAAAGTGATATTTTCTACAAAAAAGAGAAAACTTTTCAGCTTTTCAAAACATTTATTCGTTCTGAGAATTTTTTTTTCGGGCATAATTTTCGATTTTTGATATATTAACCGGCCGATACAGCACCTCAGGGCCTGCTATTTATAAGAGGATATGATCAATATAAAAAAAACAGACGAGTACGTCATTTTCACACCCGGGTCTTCTATCTTTGACGACAGCACTTCGGCAGCATTGGAAAAAGCGGTAGCGGGACTCTATTCATCTGAAGGCAGGATAAATTTTATTGTTGATCTTGACAAGGTTTCTTCTCTTGCTGTTTCCGGGGTAATTCTTTTTGACAAAGTGCACAAGATTGCGCTGCGTGAGTCAGGATTATTCGTGACCGTGGTCAATAACGACACCCTCACCGATATTATAGCCGATAACTCGCAGTTTGAACTCCTGATGCTTTCGTCGGTAGACGAGGCCATTGAGGCCATTTACATGAACTTACAGGACAACGAATACGACGAGGGAGAAGAAAATGAGTTTGGAGAAGAAAACGATTACTGATTTTTGAAATTAACGATATTAGGTACCGGCTCTGCCACTCCGATCGTTGAACGGAGGCCCTCGTCTGCCCTGCTGGACCTGGGCAACGAGAGTATCCTGATTGATTGCGGCGAAGGAACCCAGTTCCAGATGCTGCGCTATAAAGTTCGTTTTTCCCGGCTTAAATATATTCTTATCACTCACCTCCACGGCGATCATTTTTACGGGTTGATTGCGCTGATCAACACCCTGAACAACACCGGGCGTACCGAGCCGCTGATCCTGATCGGTCCGCACGGGCTGGATGAAATTCTCAGTGTACAGCTTAAATACAGCCAGGCATTCCTGAATTACACGCTTGATTTCCGTAGCACCAACCCGGTAATGCCGGAAGAGGTTTTCTCCAATGAAAAAATCGGCATCAGCACTTTTCCGCTCCGGCACCGGATTCCGTGCACCGGGTTCCTGGTGGCTGAAAAACCGGCTCCCCGGAAGATCCTGGCCGAAAAGCTCCCGGCCGATTTCCCCCTTCCCTATTTCAAGATGCTGAAAGAAGGCCTGGATGTTACCGACGAGCTCAGCGGCAAAATTTACCTTAACCGCGACTACACGGCCGATCCCGAACCGCCCCGGCAGCTGGCCTACTGCTCCGACACCATTTATGACCCGGAGATTGTGCAATACATCCGGAATGCCGACCTGATGTACCACGAAAGCACTTTTACCCACGAGCTGGCGAACCGGGCACAGATCACTTTTCACAGTACGGCCGCCCAGGCGGCAGATATTGCCCGCAGAGCCGGCGTCAAGCAGCTGGTAATAGGCCATTTTTCTTCCCGGTATAAGGTGCTTGATCATTTCCTGGCCGAAGCCCGGGCCGTATTCCCGGATACGGTGCTGGCAGAAGAAGGGCGGGTGTATGCGGTACCCTCACGCTAAAAGTCTATCCTTTAAAGAGTAGGTATCTTTAAAAACAACCTGTTTCAGGGGTAATCCGCCCCGGAGAAAGATATTGTAATTCATGGGGAAGGCCTCTTAAGGTGATGCTATTTCGCGAAAAACAGCTATTTTTGTGAAATATAAAATTTCCGGCTCCAGTAATGACATCGCACCAGATACGTAAGGCATTTTTAGATTTTTTTGAAGAAAGAGGACATCTCATCGTTCCGTCGGCTCCATTGGTAGCCAAAAACGACCCCACCCTGATGTTCAATAACTCGGGAATGGCCCAGTTCAAGGATTTTTTCCTTGGAAACGGAACACCTCCTGCCCGGAGAATCGCCGATACACAAAAATGTCTGCGGGTAAGCGGTAAGCACAATGACCTGGAGGAAGTGGGTTTTGACACCTACCACCATACCATGTTCGAGATGCTGGGCAACTGGTCGTTCGGTGATTATTTTAAAAAGGAAGCGCTGGGCTGGTCGTGGCAATTGCTGACGGAAGTATATAAAATTCCGAAAGACCGGATCTACGTGTCGGTTTTTGAAGGAAATGAGGCAGAAGGAGTACCTTTCGACCAGGAGGCCTTTGATATCTGGAAGGAGATCATCGGCGATGAAAGCCGGATTATTCTGGGCAATAAAAAAGATAATTTCTGGGAAATGGGCGATATCGGTCCGTGTGGCCCCTGCTCGGAGATCCACGTAGATCTGCGTGATCCGGAAGAGGTCAGTAAAATAAGCGGCAAAGAGCTGGTGAACAGGGACCATCCGCAGGTAGTGGAGATCTGGAATAACGTATTCATGCAATACGAACGCAAAGCCGACGGCTCGCTGATCCCGCTGCCGGAACGGCACGTGGATACGGGCATGGGCTTTGAACGCCTCTGTATGGCTATCCAGGGCAAGAAATCCAATTACGATACCGACTTATTTCAAAATACCATTCGGGTAATTGAAGAGCTATCCGGCCAGAAATACGGGGTTAACGGAACACTCACCGCCGACAACTACGTGGACGTGGCCATGCGGGTTATTGCCGACCACCTGCGGGCAGTCAGCTTTGCCATTGCTGACGGGCAGCTCCCGTCTAATGCCAAAGCCGGCTATGTCATTCGCCGCATCTTACGCCGGGCCCTGCGCTACGGCTATTCTTACCTGAACTTCCGGGAGCCCTTTATGTGCAGGCTGGTGCCTGTGCTGGCAAAGCAATTTGCCGACGTATTTCCCGAATTACAGGCCCAGGTAGAATTTGTGAGCAAGGTGGTGGAAGAAGAGGAAAAAACCTTCTTACGTACCCTGGAACAGGGTTTGAAACGACTGGACGCCATTTTCCAGGAAAAAAACACCTCTAAAGTGCTATCGGGTGAAACCGTATTTGAGCTCTCGGATACCTTTGGTTTCCCGGTAGATTTAACGGCGCTTATCGCCAAAGAAAAAGGGTTCTCCATTGATGAGGAAAGCTATAAAAAAGCCCTGGAAGAGCAAAAGGCCCGCAGCCGGAAGGATGCCGAAAAAGAGGCGGCCGACTGGGTGGAACTGGGCGATACCGACGGCGTGGAGTTCCTGGGCTACGAGCTGACCGCCGCGCCGGCACAGCTGATGAAATACAGGATCAGCAAAACCAAAGCCGGGCAGGAGATTCACCTGGTACTGGACAGAACCCCTTTCTACGCCGAAATGGGCGGCCAGGTGGGCGATACCGGTACCATCACCCTGAATGCCGACGGAAAAGAACACCGGTTTCGCGTAACCGATACCAAAAAAGAAAATGATCTTTTCCTGCACATTGTAAAAGATAAAAATGCCGCTGAAGTGCTGGCCACCCTTACCGGGCCCACAGAAGTACTGGCGGAAATTGATACGGAAAGAAGAACCAATATCGAGAAAAACCACTCGGCTACCCACCTGATGCTGGCCGCCCTGAGAGAAGTGCTGGGCAGCCATATTATTCAGCGTGGCTCGTACCAGAACGACGAAGTGACCCGTTTTGACTTCTCCCACTTTGCCAAGGTAACCGACGAAGAGCTACGGAGGGTAGAAGACATTGTCAATGCCAAAATCAGGGAAAATATTGCACTCGACGAAAAGCGCAATGTACCGTTTGACGATGCCGTGGCTCTGGGTGCTACTGCCACTTTCGGTGAAAAATACGGTGATTTTGTGCGGGTGATCACCTTTGATCCCCATTTCTCGGTGGAGCTCTGCGGGGGTACCCACGTGAACGCCACCGGTGAGATCGGGATGTTCCGTTTTGTTTCAGAAGGATCGGTTTCAGCCGGCGTAAGACGCGTGGAGGCCGTAACCGGGGTGAAGGCCCTGGAGCTCCTACGGCAGCAATCGGACCTGATCAATGAGCTGAAAGAAATCCTGAAGTCGAATGACGTGCTCAAAGCTGTAGAACAGCTAAAAGCCGATAACACCGTTTTACAAAAGAAAATTGAGACCTTTGAGAACGCCACCATCCAGGCGGCAAAAATAGCCCTGCTGAGCAAGGTGGAAAATATCAAAGGCATGAACCTGGTGGCCCAGCGGGTCAATGTGCCAAATGCCGATGCCCTGAAGCAGCTGGCTTTCGGCCTGAAGCAGAACATGGGTAAGCCGGTGGTTATTTTGGGTGCAGTGGTCGCTGACAAACCCAACCTGGCCATTCTCATTGATGAAAATGTAGTCAAAGAAAGAAACCTGAATGCCGGGGCCATCATTCGTGAAGTAGCCAAACTCATGAAGGGCGGCGGCGGCGGCCAGCCCCACTTTGCCACTGCCGGCGGCAGCGATATCAAGGGACTGGATGATGCCATTGAGGCGGCGAAGGTGGCTGTGGTAGGGTAGTCATAGGCATGCAGCGTTCATGGTTTTTAAATTAGATCTGCCTATCCTGTTTATATTGAAAGCAGTTAAATGTTCCTGTTGCAGAATTCATGTATAACCTTTCAATATGTGACCTTGAGAAATTCAAAAATGGCAGGCGGATATTATACCAATTGTAATCCTGAATTCCGAAAGCCCTCTAATTGAATATCATTACTTGCCAGATCTGTTATCAGGACATCTATTTTCTCAAGATCTGCAACCTTAAATGCTTCTGTGCGCCCAAGTTTGCTTTGGTCTGCCAGTGCTATAATTTTTTTAGAGGACTTTATCATAGCCTGCTTCACTTCGGCATCTGCCCTGAATACCGCTGAAGTACCTAATTTACTGTCTACAGCACAGTTTCCCATAAAATAAACGTCAGCTATGTATCAAGGGTAAAAAGCCTGAAGCTATACCTGTCTCAGGACATGGTCAATTACAAAGATAAGGTCGCGGTATTTCATAACGGAAAACAGGTTTTCAAAGGAAAACTCCAACCGGATAATACCATTATGATGGAAGAGTTTCTAAAGACCAGGGACCGGGTATTCATTGTTTCAAATATCCTGAATATTGAGCTGTAGCAACCTCTCCTTCTCATACACGGAGGGCCAGAGTGTGGCCCCGTGAGGTTTTTAAGGTATATTTGGGTTTTGATATAGAAGATACAATATGAAACTCGCACTGATCGGCTACCAGATTCAGGAAAAATACAATAACGGCACCGTACGGGATGAAGACCAGGACCTTTTTGATTTTTTAAGCGGCAAGGGGCTGGACATTCACCGGGAAGTATGGAATGACCCGGCCGTAAACTGGACTGCTTATGACCTCGTTATCCTTAAATCTCCCTGGGATTACCACGAAAAGTACACCGGGTTTCTGAATTGGATGGACACCCTGGCACAACAGGGAGTACGGGTATTCAATTCTGCCGGAGTGGTCAGGTGGAACAGTGATAAGCATTATCTGAAAGATGTGCTCGATTCGGGACTTCCCGCCATTCCTACCCGCTATCTTGAAAAGGGCAGCATCATTGACCCGCAACACAATTATTTCAAAGAGCTCAATACCCCGCGCCTGGTCATCAAACCCTGTATCAGCGCCGGGGCCAAGAACACGGTGCTGGTCACGCCGGAGGAATTTCCCGAGCTGGTTCCGCTGATCCAGACCTGGCTGAAAGAGGAAGCCTACATGATCCAGCCTTTTGTAGAAGAAATACTCAACGGCGAGTGGTCGCTCCTGTTTTTCGGGGGTAAATACAGCCATAGCCTGCTGAAAACCCCGAAAGACCAGGATTTCAGGGTGCAACATTACCTCGGGGGAAAAGTGAGCTACCAAGAAGCAGATGGCGGGCTGGTAGAGCAGGCCGCTGCATTTGTTAACCGCTTCGCTGCTGACACCCTATATGCCCGGGTAGACGGTGTGGTGATCGGGGGCATTTTCCACCTGATGGAGCTGGAGCTGATTGAACCCTACCTCTTCCTAGATAACGTACCCGGAAGAATGGAGAATTATTACCGGGCGTTGAAAGATAAATTATAGGAAATTCACGGCTCTAAATTCCCATTTCAACCTGAAAACGGGCATGCCAGTCTTTCGAGACCCGGTTATCCCGGTGTATGTACCGGTTCAGCGAGGCTTCTGCCTGGAATTTAAACGCATGCTCCCAGATATACCGCGTAAGTCCCAGTGTATACTGATTCTGATCGGGTGTATATACCTGTATAGCATGCCCCGCCTTCTGCCTGCTGAAGCGCCCTATGATCTCGTAATCGGAAGGAAACAGATAACTGGCCTGGTAGTCTGTTCCGTGCCCCACATATACATATTCAGGAGCCCCGGCAGCCTGTATAAGCGGGTCTTTGGCGCTCCGGTCCATATACGCCAGCATGCCGGTAAATCCCCGGTACTTCAGCATGGCGTCAAGCAGCCAGCTGCTCTGGCTTCTGGCTTCTGAAAGCTCTTCCCCCAGAACTCCCTGTGATTTCAGGGCCCTGTCGTTGTAATTATAGGCTGCCGACAAAAGCACTTTAGGCCGGCTTTCTCTTTGAATATCTCCTTCAAACGTAGAGCCCGAATGAGCAAACGCGCCGAATGGAAACAGCTCTGCTTTACCCGTATACGAAAGTCCCTGATCTCCTTTTACCGTAGTGTTCCTGCCATTACCGGTTGTTACCGCCAGCTTCAGGTTATACGAAAACCGGTCTCTGTACTCGTTCAGGTTATGCACCTGGATACCGAAATCACGGTCAAGGTTGAATCGTGCATTGTTAATGCTCCGGTCGGTCAGTTGCAGGGCGCCTGATGAATTCACCCGCTGCCGGTTACCGGGCAGCTTGGTTTGCCCGAAGCTGAACGTCCAGAGCTCATTGGGGCGGTAAAAGATGACGGCGTCGCGTATCACGTTCAGGTTTCCTCCATCGTGAATCTCGCCCACATCTTCCGGTGCAAAAGAAAGCTGGATGGCATACAAAAATTGGGGACTGCCCACGTAGCCGTCAAAACGCAGGCGCAATCTTTTCACATAGGCGCCTATCGAAGATTCGCCTTCCTCATCTTCGGCAAACTCAGCCCTGTTCTGCATTCTGAACCGGATATTCAATTGAAAAAGGCTGTCAGGCGAGGTTATACCCAAGCCCTTACCAAAGTTATAGTACGGCAAAACCGATAGCTTCAGGTCGTTGTCTTCCCGGCCGGTCTTTCTTTTCTTCTCTTCTGTATCTTCCTGCGCCAGCAGGGGGCCGGCGGCAAACAGGGAGATCAGGAGAACAGGTAGTATCTTCATATCCATAAAACGTTCCGGGTAACCCGTTCGTGGTGCAATTGATTTACGAACTGGTGCTGAATTTTTCTTTAAGCCCTTCCAGGTATTCTATCCAGTTTCCTCCCGGCAGCCAGTCGGAGATCAGTGAAATGATCCTGGGGGCAAAGCCTTTCATAAAGTCATATAATTTACTTTCAGCGAGGGTAGATTCAGGAATACGGATACCGATTTTTTCGATGATCCATATAAAAATACTGATCCCGAAAGCTGCCGTTACAGCACCCAGCGTAGCTCCTAGAAGTCCGTCCAGCACACCCAGGAATGTAATACGGATAGCCTTTTTCATCAGGAGTCCTACCTGGCGGATCAGGAACAGGGAAGGCAGAAAAACCACAAAAAAGCTGAGGTAGGGTGAAAGCCACTTTAAGCGGTCGGTTCCCACGATATCCTCTACAATGCCCGACCCCAGGTACAGGAACTTAAAACCGATAATAATAGCGGCTATAAAAGCCGCTATACCGAAAATCTCGATCAGGAGACCCTTCCTGTACCCGTTAAATGCCCCTATGGCTATAGGAACAGAGAGAATCAGGTCAAATACCGACATAAATTACGCCAGGAGCTTTTTAGCCATTTCAGAGATAGCACGTCCTTCAGCCTTACCGGCCAGCTCTTTGGAGGCTACCCCCATTACCTTCCCTATTTCTGCGGGCGACTTCGCCCCTGTTTTCTCAATAATGGCTTTAACGGCTGCTTCCAGCTCTTCTTCAGACATAGCTGCCGGCAGGTAGGCTTCAATAATGGCTATTTCGGCCAGCTCCTTATCGAGCAGATCCTGCCGGTTCTGGCTCTTATAAATTTCAGCCGAATCTTTCCGTTGCTTCACTGCTTTCTGAAGGAGCTTCAGCTCATCGGCCTCGGTGATCTGCCCGTTGGCCCCCGGTTTGGTTTCTTCCAGCAAAATGGCCTTTTTAATATCTCTCAGTGCTAAAAGTCTTACCTGATCTTTGGCCAGCATGGCAGCCTTTATATCTGCATCAATCGTTACTTTTAATGACATTATCCGTTTGTTTTGGTATTTACACTTATAAAACCCTTAATTTTGGTGTATTAATTCGGGATTACAAAAATGACAAAATTATCGGTCAATATCAATAAAATAGCCACATTAAGAAATTCGAGGGGCGGTAATGTACCTGACCTCCTCCGGGTAGCTGCTGATTGCGAAAGGTTCGGTGCCCAGGGCATCACCGTTCATCCCCGGCCTGATGAGCGCCACATCCGCTACCAGGATGTATTTGACCTGAAAAAACAGGTAAGCACCGAATTCAATATCGAAGGGAACCCTACCGAAGGCCGTTTCCGGGAAGTGGTGCTGACCGTAAAACCGGAGCAGGTGACCCTTGTACCCGACGCCCTGGGTGCCCTCACTTCCAACGCCGGGTGGGACACGATCCGGCACCGGGAAAAATTAAAGGAGCTGGTCAGAATGTACAAGGCAGAAGGCATACGGGTATCGATCTTCGTAGATGCCGTACCCGAAATGGTAGAAGCAGCTGCAGAAACCGGTACCGACCGGGTAGAGCTTTACACGGAATCGTATGCCTCCGGCTTTGCAGAAAGCCCTGAAAAGGCCATAGCACCTTTTATCATAGCTGCAGAAGCCGCTCAGAAAGCAGGCCTAGGCCTGAACGCTGGCCACGATCTCAGCCTGGAAAACCTGGAATACTTTCACAAAAACATTCCTGGCCTGCTGGAAGTATCCATAGGCCACGCGCTGATCTCGGATGCCCTCTATTACGGCCTGGAGAACACCATACAGATGTACCTGCGCAAACTGAATTAAAGGCATTATAAAACCGCCCGCCTGATATAATTCTTTGTAAGGCAATAGTAAATACTTTTTTTACTAACTTTACCGGAATTACCTAAGCAGGATTTTTATGATTTTCAATAAAAAAATAGTAGTAGTTCTTCCCGCTTACAATGCTGCTGCCACATTAGAAAAGACATACAGTGAAATTCCGTTCGACCTGGTCGATGAGGTAGTCCTGGTAGATGATGCTTCCCGCGACAACACCATTGAAGTAGCCCGGGAAGTGGGCATTAAGCACATTGTTTCCCACGAAAAAAATAAAGGCTACGGCGGAAACCAGAAAAGCTGCTATCAAAAAGCGCTGGAGCTGGGTGCAGATATTGTCATCATGCTTCACCCTGACTATCAATACACGCCCAGGCTGATCCCCGTGATGTCGTATATGATTGCCAGCGAGCTCTACCCGGTGGTACTGGCCTCGCGTATCCTGGGCAACGGGGCCCTGCGTGGAGGCATGCCCCTCTATAAATACGTTGCCAACCGGGTACTTACTTTTATGCAGAACCTGGTCATCAACCAGAAGCTTTCAGAATACCATACCGGCTACCGCGCCTTTTCAGCAGATGTTCTCCGGAACATTAATTTCGAAGAGAATTCCGATGATTTTGTTTTTGACAACCAGATGCTGTGCCAGATCTTCAATAAGGGCTACGAAATAGGAGAAGTGACCTGTCCTACAAAATATTTCAAAGAGGCTTCCTCCATCAATTTCCGGAGAAGCGTTATCTATGGATTGGGCTGCCTGGAAACTTCCGTCAAATATTTCCTGCACCGGAAAAACGTGATCAACGAAAAGATCTTCCGGTAAGACTTTCGGGGCTTTCGTATCGTGCAAATACCGGCAATAAAGCCTACCTTTGGCAAAACAATTGGTGTATGTCAGGGTCAGCACTAAAGACCACCCGTTTAAGCCTCCTTTCTAACGTTCTTCTGGCCATTATCAAATGGGTAACCGGGGTGCTGGGCAATTCGTATGCTTTAATCGCTGACGCCATTGAGTCTACGTCTGACATTTTTGCTTCGCTGCTGGTATTGCTCGGAATCAAATATTCCAGCCGGCCGGCCGACAAAAACCACCCCTACGGACACGGACGGGCCGAACCCCTCATCACTTTCCTGGTTGTGGTTTTCCTGCTGGTATCTGCTTTCGTTATTGCCTGGCAAAGCATCAACAACATCCGGGTTCCTCATGAAGCTCCCCATGCCTTCACCTTATGGGTGTTGGGCGGAATTATCCTTTGGAAAGAGCTTTCCTACCGTTGGGTAATGCAAAACGGGATTAAAAGCAACAGCTCTTCCCTGAAAGCCGAAGCCTGGCACCACCGGGCCGATGCGCTCACTTCAGTAGCCGCTTTTACAGGTATTTCCATTGCCCTTATTATGGGAAAAGGCTACGAATCAGCCGACGACTGGGCCGCCCTTTTTTCCTCTGTCCTGATTGCCTATAATGCCTACCGGATCTTCCGGCCGGCCCTGGGGGAGATCATGGATGAGCAGAATTACGACGAACTGAAAATCGAAATCCGCTGTGTTTCAGCCGGAGTTACAGGCGTGGAAGATACCGAAAAGCTGTATATCCGTAAAGTAGGCATGAAATACCACGTAGACCTGCACGCCATGGTCAAAGGAACCTTAACCGTAAAAGAGGGGCACGATATTGCTCACCGGTTAAAAGATACCCTGCTGGAAAAGATTCCTTCCATAGAAAACGTTTTAATACATATTGAACCGGATAAGTAGCGGTGAATTCCGGGTAGTGAATAATGGGCAACCAGCGGCTTTAACTCATTACCCGGAACTTACCACTCCGAATTAACATATACCATGAAATAGCCATGAGCAGTCAGCTATCAGCTATCAGAAGTCGGGCACACCAACCGGCCCATGAATAAGCGCTCCGCCGCTGCGGCTGATAGCTGAAGGCTGAAAGCTAAAATTTTATACAGATGAAAATATTACCCCTTCTCTTCATTTCCCTCTCCCTGTTTTCCTGCTCCCGTAAAGAGCAGCTGGAAGACCGGCTGAATGCCCTGGTTAAAGATAAAAAGCTGCAGGTGGGTGTGGCCGTGCTGGACATGAAAACCGGTGAACTCACCGAAATCAATGGCCGGGAGAATTTCCCGCTGCAATCCGTTTTTAAGTTTCATATTGCTGCCAAAGTGCTGGATGAAGTAGACCAGGGAAAGCTTCACCTGGATCAGCAGGTGGCGATCCGGTCTTCAGAGATCCTCGAAAATACCTGGAGCCCTTTACGCGACGAACACGGCAAAAAAGATCTGAGCATGCGCCTCGACAGCCTGATTTACTACATGGTATCGGTCAGCGACAATAACGCCTGCGACATCCTCCTCCGCCGTGTAGGAGGCCCCGGAGCCGTCAATGATTATATCCGTTCCTTAGGCATTTCCGGTACCCGGATTGAGGTCAATGAAGAAGAAATGCACCAGGACTGGGAAACCCAGTTCCGGAACGTGGCTACCCCGGTATCCGTAGTAGAAATACTTAAGAAGTTCTACCAGCGCGAGTTTCTTTCAGGAAACATGCATGACTTTCTCTGGGCCCAGATGGCTTATTCTTCTACCGGCAAAAAGCGCCTTAAAGCCGGGGTACCGGCGGATGCAACGGTAGCCCACAAAACCGGAACTTCCGGCCGCAATGCCGAAGGCCTGTCTGCCGCTACCAACGATGCCGGAATTATCCTGCTTCCTGACGGTCACACGTACATCATTGCCGTCTTCGTCACTGAGTCACAGGAAAGCGACGAGGTCAATGAAAAGATAATAGCGGATATTGCGAAGGTTATTACCGCCCGATAATTTCCTGGCGACCCGCTAGATTAAATTACCCTTAAAAATGAGAGTGGGAAGCTCTGTTGCCTGGATTTTAAATCTACATTAGTATATGTTTACAGGATCAATCTTCAGACTTTAAACAGGAATAATGATGAAAACGTCCATTCTATGCCTGGGATTTTCCCTGTTCGTATTGTAAAGCCAGGATCGCGCACCAGGCGGCCCTGACTTCCTGTTTTTCCAGGAGCTGCTTCGCCAGGGCAAGATACTCTCCCGAGGCATGCTCCTGCTTAAAGGAGCCTACTTCATTGCTATCCGGTAAACGGTGGATATTGCCCAGCCGGCCCAGGTCATTTCCTGTAAAAAGCGGGTTATCCCGGATAAACGCCGGGATACAATCTACGCCTACTCCCACCTGAACATTGGGCTTTGCCACCTCAAAAACAGCCTCTCCCGAAGCCCGGCAATACCAGTCGCCGCCCATTCGTGCCACCCAGTCGGTTTTCAGCGGATCTATCCGGCCGTTTTCATCCAAAAGCTCTTCGGAAACATGGGCCAGCAGCACTTCGCAGATCACCAGGTTGGGAGCCCCGCCCTGGTCACCCAGGCTTACAATCTGCCTGATCCTGCATTCAAAAGCTACTTTTGATTCAGCCACCCGGGGCGGTTTTACCTTTACGGAAGACACCGGGGTAAACCCGGCCTTGATAAATTCGTTCACGCCCCTGGGATATTCGCAGCTGGCCAGTGAAACCTGTTCCACCATGCTGTAGTCAACCATGTTGATGACCACCTCGTCTACTTCATAAACGTTATTCAGCGTATCTTTCCCGCTGTTATCCCGCACCCGCTTGTTGGGAGAAAACACCAGGGTGGGCGGGTTACTTCCAAATGCATTAAAGAAGCTGAAAGGGCTCAGGTTAACGTTTCCTTCCCGGTCTGTTGTACTGGCAAAAGCAATGGGCCGGGGAGCCACAGAGCTGAGCAGGTACGAATGAAATTCAGCCGTGGAAACCTCTTTGGGGTCTATGGTTTTCATAAAAATGTTGGGTTATTAGGAGCAACCGTCTTACCTGGCCGGCAAAACGGTATTGCTTACCTCGCCGAAATCTACGCGTATATTGCCTTTTTCCGCATAGCCGCGGATCGTCAGCGTATCGCCGTCTTCCAGGAATGCCCTTTCCGTGCCGTCTTCCAGCACAATAGGGTTCTTTCCGCCCCAGGTCAGCTCCAGCATAGATCCGAAGCTGCCGGGCTCCCTGCCCGAGATCGTGCCGGAGGCCAGCAAGTCACCAACCTGCAGGTTACAGCCGGTAACGGTATGGTGGGCAATCTGCTGGGGGACGGTCCAGTACAGGTGCTTAAAATTCGAGCGGCTGATTACTTTCTCTACTCCATTGGCGGTAGTAAGCAGCACTTCCAGGTGAATGTCAAACTGGTTGCGGTTCTTAGCCTGCAGGTACGGCAGCACTTCGGGGTCCTGCTGTGGCGCCTCCACCCTGAACGGTTCAAGCGCTTCTACAGGGATCACCCAGGGTGAAACGGAGGAAAAAAAGTTCTTGGCCAGGAAAGGCCCTAACGGCACGTATTCCCAGGCCTGTATATCGCGGGCCGACCAGTCGTTAAACAGCTGGAACCCGAAAACATATTCTTCCGCCTCATCTACAGGAATCGGTTCGCCATGTGCATTGGCCTTCCCGATAACAGCGGCCATTTCGAGCTCAAAATCCAGCCGGCGGGTTTCAGAAAAGACCGGCGAAGCCGCTCCGGCAGGTTTGATCTGTCCTTTCGGCCGGTGAAACGGGGTCCCCGATACAAAGATAGAGCTGGCCCGGCCGTGGTAACCCACGGGCAGGTGTTTCCAGTTGGGTAAAAGCGCCTGCTCCGGGTCGCGGAACATCACTCCCACGTTATAGGCATGCTGCTCGGAAGAGTAGAAATCGGTATAGTCGCCCACCTTTACCGGGAGGTGCAGGTCTACCCGCTGGTAGTAAAAATAGGCCTCCATAATCTCCGGGGTAGGATTTTTCAGCAGCTTCTGAAGTAAGCTTCTCACCGCATTGGTCTTTTTCCTGCCCAAGGCAATAAAGTCATTGAGGTAAGGCTGGCTGAAAACGGGCCGTGGAATATCGAGGTCATCAAAGAGGCCCTCATTGGCCAGGAAAGAGAGGTCCACCACTTTATCATCCACGGCCGTAGCCAGGCATTTTTTAGACTCTCCGAAAGAAAAAATCCCAAAGGGAATAGTATCCGTAGAAAAATTCATAGACGGGTTTGAGACATAGCTGGTAAATATATAACGAAAAAGAAGGCCGAATCACTCCAACCATGACCGATAATATTTCCCGTCGTCAATCCGGAGCGCTTCAGCGGTCAGGCTCAGGGGGCGGAAAGTGTCAATCATCACAGCCAGCTCGTGTGTTTCGGTCTGGCCCACAGACCGCTCATAGGCACCCGGTGCGGGACCGTGTGGAATCCCGCCCGGATGCAGGGTGATGTGCCCTTTTTCGATATTGTTCCGGCTCATAAAATCGCCGTCTACATAATACAGCACCTCGTCTGAGTCAATATTGGAATGGTTATAGGGTGCCGGAATACTTTGCGGGTGGTAGTCGTACATGCGGGGACAAAACGAGCAAACCACAAATGCCGATGTTTCAAATGTCTGGTGAACAGGAGGCGGCTGGTGAATCCTGCCGGTAATGGGTTCAAAATTATGAATCGAAAAACCGTAAGGATAATTGTAGCCGTCCCACCCTACCACATCAAAAGGATGCGTAGGGTAAAGCATGTCATACAAAACGCCTTCTTTTTTGATCTTTATCAGGAAATCACCCTTTTCGTCGTGGGTCTCCAGGTCTTGCGGAAGCTTATAATCACGCTCGCAGAAAGGCGAATGCTCCAGCAGCTGCCCGAACCAGTTCCGGTAGCGCCTGGGCGTATATATGGGGTGGAAGCTTTCTGCAAAAAGCAGGCGGTTATCTTCCGTATCAAAGTCTACCTGGTATATAATTCCGCGCGGAATGACCAGGTAGTCCCCGTATTCAAAAGGGATGTTCCCCAGCTGTGTACGCAGGGTACCCCTCCCCTGGTGAATGAAAAGCAGCTCGTCAGCATCTGCATTCTTGTAAAAATAATTGCGGAGCGACTTCCGTGGAGCAGCCAGGCCGATATGGATATCCTTATTCACGAGCAGGGCTTTGCGGCTGTCGAGGTAATCGTCTTCCGGGCTGACCTCAAATCCTTTGAGCAGGCGGGCTTTGATCCCTTTTTCTATGGCGACCTGGGGCCTGACATCTTTTTCCCCCAGGATCTCCTTTACCATGGTAGGCCGGTAAACCTGGTACATAAGGGTAGACATGCCGTCAAACCCGATGGTGCCGAACAGCTGTTCGTAATACAGGCCGCCGTCCGGTTTCCTGAACTGTACATGGCGCTTGGCCGGTATTTTTCCTGATTTATGATAGACAGGCATATGAATTCTATGACAAACGTTTTACAAATTTCCCCTTCTCGCCTGCTCTCTTTCAATGGCTTCAAACAGGGCTTTAAAGTTCCCTTTACCGAAAGAAGTAGCCCCGCGGCGCTGGATGATCTCGAAAAACATGGTGGGCCGGTCGGTAACGGGTTTCGTAAAGATCTGCAGGAGGTAACCTTCCTCATCGCGGTCTACCAGTATATTCAGGTCCCTGATCTCTTTCAGGTCTTCCCTGATGATCCCTACCCTTTCGGTCAGGTCTTCGTAGTAGGTATCGGGCACTTCCAGGAACTCCACCCCGTTGGCTCTCAGGCGGGATACGGTTTCCACGATGTCGTTTGTAGCTACCGCCAGGTGCTGTACCCCTGCACCGTTGTAAAATTCAATGTATTCTTCAATCTGCGACTTCCGTTTGCCGTCGGCCGGCTCGTTAATCGGGAATTTCACGTACCCGTTGCCGTTCGAAACCACCTTCGACATCAGGGCGGAGTATTCGGTAGATATATCTTCGTCGTCAAATGTAATAAGCAACCTGAAGCCCAGCACGTCTTCGTAAAATTTCACCCATTCGTTCATTTCGCCCAGCTCCACATTTCCCACGCAGTGATCAATGTACTGCAAGCCCACATCACCTTTAAAGGTCAGGCTTTCATAGGGTTCATACCCCGGCAGGAAAGGGCCGTCATACCGGCTTCGCTCTACAAATGTGTGTACGGTATCGCCATACGTACGGATCGAAGCCGTCACCACTTCACCGTATTCATCTTTCAGCACCCGGGGCTCATGCACCGGCACAGCACCCCGCTTCACGGTTTCTTCAAACGACTTCCGGGCATCGTCTACCCAAAGGGCCAGCACTTTTACCCCGTCGCCGTGGCATTTAACATGTTCGGCAATCTCCGTATTTCCTTTCAGGTCTCCGGTGAGCACCAGCCGGATCTTGCCCTGCTGCAACACGTAAGAGACCTTGTTTTTCAGTCCTGTTTCGGGCCCGGCATAGGCCACCGTTTTAAAGCCAAAAGCCATTTCGTAGTAAAAAGCCGCCTGCTTGGCGTTTCCTACGTACAATTCTACGTAATCGGTGCCTTTCAAGGGCAGGAAGTCGGTGGTTACAGGTGCTTCTTCGGCTGCTAAAGTTTCCATTGGAGATTGAATTTTCTTGTAAAATTCCCACATATTATGGTATTTGTCCAATATAATTTACTTACTTTGTAATAAGTTTTACTTATGATAAACCATACGAGGCATATAAGTCATATATAGTTAATCTGATATGCCTTATATGACTTTATGGTTTTAACAAACTTATATGCCTTATATGGTTTAAACCAATGGAACTACGGCAATTGAAATATTTTGTTGAGGTAGCAGATAAGCAGCATTTCGGGCGGGCCGCCGAGCAGCTTTTTATTTCCCAGCCCGCGCTGAGCCAGCAGATCCGGCTGCTGGAAGAGAACCTGGGCGTGGAGCTACTGGACACCACCGCCCGGAAAAACTACCGCAAGGTAAAGCTGACCCCGGCAGGCGAACATTTCCTGGCCGAAGCCAGGAAGCTCCTGCTGCAGGCCGGCAGGCTGGAAGAAACCACAAGGCAGATAGCCCGGCAGAACCAGGTTTTGCGGCTGGGCGTTTACAAGGCTTTACTGAAAGAGCGGATCGTGGAGTTTATAGAAGCCTTCAGCCGTGCCCGGCCCTATACGGAGATCTCAATCCATGAGTACGACAATTACCTGGAAGTTCAGGATGCGCTCCTGGACCGGGAAATTGACCAGGGACTTACCCTTTACCCGGTTATTCATCCCACGCTGAAGTATGAAATACTGAAAACCGGCGGACTGTCACTTATCCTCTCCAAAAACCACCCTATGGCCGGCCGGGAGGTGCCCGTAGAGCATCTTCTGAAGAACGGGAAATGGATAGAGCTTTCACGGAAGGTTCACCCCGTATACAAAGAGATAGAAGACCGGTGCCACGCACTGGGCATCCAGCGGCAGATCATCCAGGAGGTCAGCTCGCTTAACCTGCTTATCAGCCTGGTAGGCCTCAATAACGGCATAGGCTTTGCCCCTTCGCTCTTTGATTTCAGCGCTGAGCCGGGTATCCTGGTGAAATCACTGGAGAATACCGTTTTCGGTGATATCCGGATCTGCCATATCCTGGCCCGGACCTGATTCAGGAAGGATTCAGCAAGCCGGCGATCTCCTCGCGCAGGGCTGCGCTACGGATCAGGTCAGGCTGCTCCTGCAGCTCTTTGACCAGGATAATGTTTTTACGCAGCAAAGCAGCAATCTGCTCTTCGTTAAGGGTAGTCAGGCAGGTGATTGGGTAGAGCCCTTTCTGGTCAATAAGGTTCTTCAGGCTATGGCCGGCGGGGTAATCCCACGAGAGGAGCTCCAGCCCGTAATACCTGCTGAAATCGATGCTGTCCTGGGTAAAGTAGGAATTGGTCACCAGCATGCCCGATGTAAACTCCATTTCCTCGTCCCAGAACCGGTATTTTTTGTCCGAAATATCTTTCACCCGCGACAGCACATACATGGGGGTAGTAACCGATATCCGGGCCTCACTGGTATTCCTGAATTTACATTCTATCCATATCAGCTGCCCGTCTTTAGCGGCGATCACATCGGCTTCATGGGTGACCGCATGCCCGGGGATATGCTTGCTGTGCAGGGTTTTGTATCCCAGGTTTTCCAGGAATTTGGCGATCCACTTTTCAAAGTAATAGCCGGCAGGCCCCAGCTTCATGAGCGCTTTTTTCAGGCTGTAGCGGGCGGCATAGGCATTGGAGTAATTCCGGAGCAGCTCATGCGCCCACTGGTACAGCTGGCGGGTGCTCATGCCTTCGTACATCCTGCCCAGGATCTCTTCCAGGACATGATCTACCTGGTATTCGGGGGCTCCTGATTTCAGGAGAGACGTTTTGAACCGGCTTTCATCAAAGACGGTTTCTTCCCCGTTATCTTTCAGTAATTTCATTGGAATTGAACAGGTTCAGGTAACCGGGGCCTTATCACTGAAAGCCCCGGTTGTCCTTCCTTATTTTTGGGCAGCTTTTGCCTGCTGCATCGGGTTACCGCCTGTAGAGGCGCCTCTAGGAACACCCGACATCCGGAAAGCTTCAAAGCGGCTTACCTTTGATGTATTTCTCGGCCATACATTGTTGTCTTCATCAATGTCGGCTGTTTCCCGGTAAGGATCCAGCTTCACGGCTTTCACTTCTTTGGCTTTGGCAAATACCTTGGTCACTTCGTTCTCGTTTTTCCTCCAGATATAGGCAGAAATCCGCTCTACTTCTTTCGTACCGTCGGTATATTCCCACTCAATGATCAGCGGCATCACCAGCCCGCCGATATTTTTGAAGTTGATCTCGTAAAAATGGTATTGCTGCTCATTGCTTTTTGAGCGGGCAAAGTCGGCTTTTTCTTTTTCACTTACGGCAAAGCGATCCCATTTGTTGTAAAAATCCAGCAGGCTGGTATCGGCTTCCACCGCATATTTCAGTCCTTCTTCCTTATTCCTTTTCCGGGAAATATCGTCCAGGTCGCGGTCAAAAGCAGCTGATTTTTCTTTCGCGACCCTTTCCGGGTCTTTATCGTTCAGCATGTAATGCTTCACATCTTCTATGGAAATATCTACCGGCTCAATGTCATAGAACCACCCTCTCCAGAACCAGTCGAGGTCAACTGCAGATGCATCTTCCATGGTGCGGAAGAAATCGGCCGGTGTAGGGTGCTTGAAGGCCCACCGGGTAGCATATTCTTTAAAGGCAAAGTCGAACAGCTCCCTTCCCATAATGGTTTCCCGGAGAATATTCAGGCCGGTAGCCGGCTTGGCATAGGCATTGGGGCCGAACTGAACAATGTTTTCCGAGTTGGTCATGATAGGCTCCAGCTGGTCTTTCGGTAGCTTCATGTAGTCGGTGATCATAAAAGCAGGGCCTCTTTTTGACGGGTAGCCCGGCTCCCACGCCTGCTCGGTCAGGTATTGCACAAAGGTGTTCAGGCCTTCGTCCATCCAGGTCCATTGTCTTTCGTCGGAGTTAACAATCATAGGGAAGAAGTTATGCCCTACTTCGTGGATGATCACGCCGATCATACCGTATTTGGTGGCTTCCGAGTAGGTTCCGTCTTCTTCTGTACGGCCGTAGTTAAAACAGATCATCGGGTATTCCATACCGTTAGCCGCTTCTACCGAAATGGCTACCGGGTAAGGGTAGGAAATGGTATGCTTCGAATAGTTTCTCAGGGTATGAGCCACCACTTTGGTCGAGTATTTGCGGTACAGGCCGTAAGCCTCGGGGCCATAATACGACATGGCCATCGGGGTATTTCCTTCAATGCCGTCGGTTTTCATGGCATCCCATACCAGCCGGCGGGAAGAAACAAAGGCAAAGTCACGCACGTTCTTTGCTTCGTAGGTCCAGGTCTTCTTCGTGGTTGCTTTTGAGCGGATAGCGCTCTCCATTTCAGCTTTGGTCACCACTTCTACCGGTTCCCGGGTTTCATTCTGGGCTGCTTTCCATCTTTTCAGCTGATCGGCCGAAAGCACCTTGTCGTAGTTCAGGCAAACGCCTGTAGCTCCTACCACGTGGTCAGCAGGTACGGTAATATTGACTTTGTAATCGCCAAAGGCCAGCGCAAATTCGCCGCGGCCGGTAAATTGCTTGTGCTGCCATCCCTGGAAGTCGGAGTAAACAGCCATACGCGGGAACCACTGGGTAATGGTGTACAGGTAGTTATCGTCTTTGGCGAAATACTCGTATCCACCCCGGCCGCCTTCTTTCATCCGGTCGGAGATATTGTAATTCCAGTCTACTTTAAAGACAAATTTAGTGCCGGGTCTCAACGGGGCCGGCAGGTCGATGCGCATCATGGTATAATTGATGGTGTAAGGCAATGCTTTGCCTGTAGCATCTGTTACTTTCATGATGTTCACGCCAAATTCTTTTGTTGGCTTCTGGGTCATGGACCGGATCTGGTTTTCCGATACCCTGGCGGTAATTCTGCTGCCGTCAAACGACTTGCTCTCCGCATTGGATGCATGCTGGTTTTCGTCGAGCTGCAGCCAGAGATAACTCAGCGGATCAGGCGAGTTATTGGTATAGGTGATGGTTTCGGAGCCGGTGATTTTCTGGTTGCTGTCGTCAAGCTCTACGTTGATCACGTAGTCTGCCTTCTGCTGCCAGTAGTTCGGGCCGGGGGCTCCTGAAGCCGAACGGTACATATTGGGATCGCTCATAATGGTACCCAACTGCTCAAATTTGTTCCCGTGATTGGAAGTAGGGTTGTTCCGGATGTTCTGGGCACAGACACTTCCGGCCAGAAAGCTCAGGACGATGACTAATTTTTTCATTTTTTAATTCTAAAATATATTACCAATTCTTTCGATGCACATAATCAATGCTATGCCAAATATAGCAGATGATAAAAACATATTCCAGTCTCTGCGGGAAACTTTGAAATATTTTATGGCCAATTGTGCCACCAGCAGTACCACCAGCACGATGATCACCTGCCCGAACTCCAGCCCCACATTAAACCCGAAAAGCGGCACAAGCAGGTCAGATTCGCCCCCCAGCAGGCTTCTTAAATAATTGGAGAAGCCCGCTCCGTGAATAAGTCCAAAAAAGGCAGCCACCGCATATTTGAAGCTCCGGTGCTCCTGCTGCCCGCCCAGGATATTCCCGAGAGCGGTTACGACTATCGACAGGGGGATCAAGAATTCAATCAGGTCGGAGTTGATACTTATTACATTCAGAACACTGAGAGCCAGTGCTATAGAGTGGCCGATCGTAAAGGCAGTGACCAGGATAAGCACCTTTTTCCAGTTGTTGAGGGTATAAATACCGCACAAAGCCGTTACGAAAAGAATGTGGTCATATCCACCCAAATCCAGTATATGCTGCCAGCCCAGCTCAAAATAAAGTGAAAATATATCCAAATGCATATGCTTATTAATTGGCAAATATGGTATTTATTTGACGTTTAATTGTTATTTCAGAAGAAGAAATATGCTTTATATCCCGTTTTTGTGGCTATTCTGGCTGCATCCTTTCTATGTCAGTGTCACCACCATCGAGCAAAGCCGCGATAAAACTTCGCTGGAAATCACTTCACGGATTTTTTACGATGACCTCGAAGTGGCCCTCAAAGATGAGTTCGGCGGAAAAACAGACCTGAACAACACGGCACAAAGCCAGCAGAATTCAGACCTGATCCGGCAGTATTTCAACCGGCATTTCAAAGTCAGGATAGACGGGAAAGCCGTAAACGCTGAATTCCTGGGCTTCTCTATTGAGCATGAGGCCGCCTGGTGCTTCCTGGAAGTAAAAGGCATTACCTCTGTACAAAAAATAGAAGTGTATGACAACCTGCTTTACTCCTCTTTCAAAGAGCAGATCCATATTTTTCACCTGAACATCAACGGCAGGAAGAAGAGTACGAAACTGAGTAACCCGGATACGCAGGCCCGATTTGAATTTTAATCCTAAAACAAATCGGCTTTTTAGAACATCTCTTGCAATTTTCTTCCTAACTTGCTCTTTTCAACCCAAATGAATATGAATTTCCCGGGGCTTATCCGGGCCCCGGAATCCTCTTTCACCCATGAAAAAAATTCTTCTCCTCATCGCCGTTGCTTTCTGGAGTTGTTCTTCCAAAGAAACAGCTGACCTGGTCGTGATCAATGCCCGGGTGTATACCGTTAATTCGCGGTTTACCACAGCAGAAGCTTTTGCCGTAAAAGACGGCAAGTTTATCCGGGTAGGTACCACCCGGGAGATCCAGCGGAAATATAAGGCAAAAGAGACCATTGATGCCCGGGGAAAACCGGTATATCCCGGTTTTTACGATGCCCATGCCCATTTCCCCAGCCTGGCGGAGTTTTTAGGACAGGTGGATCTGAACGGCTCAAAGTCATTTGAAGAAGTAGTGAACCGGCTCAAAGCCTGGGAGCAGAACAACCCCGGCAAAGACTGGATCATTGGTGGCGGGTGGGACCAGAATCTCTGGCCCGGAAAGCAGTTTCCGACCAAAGACCTGCTGGATAAGGCTTTCCCGGACAAGGCAGTATTCCTGAGCCGCGTGGATTACCATGCGGCGGTAGTCAACTCGAAGGCCCTGGCGCTGAACCATATAACGGACATAAAAGAAGTACCGGGCGGGCTCATTGGCGGGAAAAACAATGTACCTGACGGCCTGCTGGTAGACAATGCCATGGACCTGATCCATATTCCGCCGCCATCGGAAGAAGAATTCCTGAAGCTGTTGCAGGTTGCCCAGGACTCCCTGTTCTCAGTAGGACTCACCAGTATTATTGATGCCGGTCTGCCGGTCAGCACCCTCGAGCTGATGAAAAAATTCTATGCCGACGGGAAGCTGAAAATCAGGGACTACGCCATGGTATCGGCCTCCCCGGAAAGCATAGACGACTACATTCAAAGAGGATTCTACGAATCGGACCGGCTGGAGATCAAATCTTTCAAAATACTGGGCGACGGCGCACTGGGTTCGCGCGGGGCCTGCCTGCTGGAGCGTTATCATGACGCCCCTACCAAAGGTTTTCTTCTCCATAGCCCGGAAGAGCTGGATAAGATGATTGAGAAGATCTCCAACAGCCCCTTCCAGGCCAATGCTCACGCTATCGGCGACTCGGCCAACCGCATCCTCCTCGACCTCTACGGGAAGCACCTGACCAACAATGCCAACCGCCGCTGGCGCATTGAGCATGCCCAGATTGTTTCACCTACCGACTTTCCAAAATTTGCCCAGTTCCGGATCATTCCTTCCATCCAGCCCACGCATGCCACTTCCGATATGTATTGGGCAAAAGACCGGATAGGCCAGGAAAGAATGAAAGGCGCTTATGCGTATAAGCACCTCCTGAATGAATACGGCAAAGTAGCGATAGGCAGCGATTTCCCGGTAGAGCATTTTAACCCGCTTTACGGTTTTCATGCTGCCGTGGCCCGTGTAGATGCCAAAGGATACCCCAAAGGCGGCTTCCAGATGCAGGACGTGCTCTCGCGTGAGGAAACCCTGAAGGGCATGACCCTGTGGGCGGCCTATTCCTGTTTCCAGGAATACCGGCGGGGCAGCATTGAGAAGGGCAAGGATGCCGATTTTATTATCCTGGAAAACGATATCATGACCCTGCCCGCCGAAAAGCTGAGAACGGTGAAGACCCTGCGTACGGTAGTGGGGGGAGAAACGGTATT
Organism: Leadbetterella sp. DM7; assembly: GCF_040829825.2. Taxonomy (NCBI): domain Bacteria; kingdom Pseudomonadati; phylum Bacteroidota; class Cytophagia; order Cytophagales; family Leadbetterellaceae; genus Leadbetterella; species Leadbetterella sp. DM7. Next base: position 280,402 of record NZ_JBFOLH020000002.1, read on the forward strand.
TCTGCGGGAGAATCCATAATTCCGGGTACAGAGCAGCACGTACCGGGTAAGGACAAAAATCAACCGGGGAGGCTTCATTCAGAAGCCTCCCGCCTTAAATAAAAATAGCAGAATGACCTTTTTTATTATCTTACTGAGCCTGGCCTGCCTGATTGTACTTATTTCGTACTTCAAGGTAAATGCTTTTCTCTCCTTTTTGCTGGTTTCCATTGCTACGGGTCTTGCCCTGGGCATACCTTCTGACAGCATCATTACATCAGTGGAAAAAGGCATAGGCGGGATCATGGGGAGCCTTACGCTCATCCTGGTACTGGGCGCCATGCTGGGAAAGCTGGTAGCAGAAAGCGGTGCGGCTGACCGCATAGCTGCCGTGATGGTCAGGGTGTTCGGAGAGAAATATATGCGTTGGGGGCTGACCGTTACCGGTTTTATTGTGGGTATCCCGCTCTTTTACGGCGTGGGATTTGTGCTGCTGGTACCCCTGATCTTCTCCATTGTTTACAAATACAAGCTCCCGGCGGTGTATATCGGCCTGCCTATGCTGGCTGCCCTGTCGGTCACGCACGGGTTTATTCCGCCGCACCCTTCTCCGGTAGCGCTGGTTACCCTGTTTCATGCCGACATGGGCCTTACCCTGATCTACGGGCTCATGATAGCCATTCCGGCCATCGTTCTGGGCGGACCAATTTTTTCAAAGACCCTGACCGGCATACAGGCGGCCCCGTCGGCCCTTTTCCAGCCTAAAGAAACCGGGCAGGCCCAGCTACCGGGCACGGCCAACAGCTTTATTACCGCCCTGTTTCCTGTTTTTGCCCTGATCCTGTTTACTGTTCTCACGTATACCGTGTCTGGTGTGGGCACCCTCAAGCTCATTCATTTCCTCGGAAACCCCTCTATGGTGATGATCCTGGCGCTGCTGCTGGCTACCTATACCCTGGGGATCGGGCAGGGCAAAAGTATGGTGTGGCTCATGAAAGTATACGAAGAAGCGGTTAAAGACATCGCCATGATTCTTCTCATTATAGCCGGCTCCGGCATTTTCAAGCAGGTGATGGAAGACAGCGGCGTGAGCATGCAGATAGCCGTCAGCCTCCAGGAGCTGAACATTCACCCGCTTATCCTGGCCTGGGTTATTACGGCGGTTATCCGCGGATGCGTGGGTTCTGCCACGGTGGCAGCGCTTACGGCCGGCGGCGTGCTGCTGCCCCTGGTTACGTCTTCAGGCGTAGATCCTAACCTGATGGCTTTATCCATTGGTGCGGGGAGCCTCATGTTCTCTCATGTCAATGACTCCGGCTTCTGGTTATTCAAAGAGTATTTCGGAATCAGTGTGAAAGACACGTTCCGTTCCTGGTCTATGATGGAAGCCATTGTCTCTCTTACCGGGCTGACCGGGGTTTTACTGTTGCAACTGATCATTCAATAAATTTATATGTATAACGCAGACGAACAATTTGAAAAGCTGGGCTTGTCTCTCCCTCCCGCACCCGCACCCAAGGGCGTTTACAAGCCCTGTCTTACCGACGGCAAATACCTCTATCTTTCAGGCCACGGGCCGGTGCAGGATGATGCCTCGCTGATCATCGGGCGGATAGGCCGTGAAATGGATGCCGACGAAGGAAAACGGGCCGCACGGCAGGTTGGGCTGACCATGCTTTCAACCATTAAAACCAACCTGGGCAGCCTGAATAAGATAAAACGGGTGATCAAAGTGCTGGGTATGGTCAACTGTACCCCTGAATTTGAGCACCATCCGTTTATTATTAACGGATGCAGTGAGTTGTTTGCTTCGGTATGGGGCGAAGAAAACGGCATAGGCGTAAGAAGCGCTGTAGGTTTTGGCTCCCTGCCCGACAATATTCCCGTAGAAATAGAAGCCCTTTTTGAATTGTATTAAATAGCGGTGAGCTTTGAGCCCGGATATACGACCCTCATAACTCAAAGCTCACGGCTCACAACTCATAGCTAAAATTATGGAAAAACCGTTCATTATTGACGCCCACCTTGACCTGAGCATGAATGCCATGGAATGGAACCGCGACCTGCGTATTTCCATTGATGAGCTGAACGGCAGAGAAGCCGGCATGACCGATAAACCCGATCGAGGAAATGCGACTGTCACCTTCGACGAGCTCCGCAAAGGAAACATCGGCCTGGTAGTGGCCACCCAGATTGCCCGGAATGTACGACCCGGCAGTCCGCTTCCCGGCTGGCTCTCGCCCGAACAGGCCTGGGCACAGACACAGGGCCAGCTGGCCTGGTACAAAGCCATGGAGGAAGACGGCCATTTGCGGATGATCTGCAGCCGGAAAGAGCTGGAAGAGCACCTGGCCCAATGGCAGGCAGGCAACAGGACCATCGGCTACCTGCTCAGCCTGGAAGGAGCCGACTCGCTGGTGAACCTCAGCTACGTGGAACGGGCCTACCGCTACGGACTGCGGGCCATAGGCCCCGGCCATTACGGACCGGGCAGGTATGCCAACGGCACCGATTCTTCAGGCAAGCTGAACGCTGATGGCGTGGCCCTGCTGCAGGAAATGGAACGGCTGAACATGATCCTGGATGCTACTCACCTGAACGACGACGCCTTCTGGGATGCCCTCAACCGGTACAAAGGGAATATTTGGGCCAGTCACAACAACTGCCGTCGGTTTGTAGATCATAACCGCCAGTACAGCGATGACATGATTAAGGCTTTGCTGGAACGCAACGCGGTCATCGGTGTAGCGCTTGACGCCTGGATGATGGTGCCGGGCTGGGTCAGGGGCCGGTCTACGCCAGACGCCATGAACTGCACAATGGAGATCATGGCCAACAATATTGACCATATCTGCCAGCTGGCCGGCAATACCGATCACGCGGCCATAGGCAGTGACCTGGATGGGGCTTTCGGGCGCGAACAATGTCCCTGTGACCTGGAGACCATCGCTGATATGCAAAAGGTATTTCCTATGCTCAGAAACCGGGGCTACAGCGACGAAGATCTTCAGAAAATTGCCCACGGTAACTGGCTGCGGTTTATGCGTAACGCACTACCGGAGTAAGCCCTGCGGGCTTACTCCACATAAACCTCATCAGCCAGTAACCAGGCCTTACCTCCCGCCCCGTATTCGCCTTCCGGGATGACCCCTTTGTTTTGAGCGAAAACTTTCACATAACGGGCTTTTTGCGGCCGGATCTTCGCCCGAACCCGGTTGATGCCGTTTTCCGGGAATTCAGCCATACGGAAAACCTCGCGGTAGCTTACCCCGTCTTCCGACACATAAAATACCAGGGTCACGGGTTCCCACATTTTTTGCCAGTGGTATTTCAGGATATTGATACCCAGTTGTGAGATTTCCTGCACCTTGCCCAGGTCAATCACGGCTTCCAGATCTTTGCCGCTAAAGCCCGTCCACTCCCCGTTGTTGTAACGGGCATTCCCGGTCAGCCCGTTGACCAAAGCAAACGAAGAAGGCGGGTTAAATGCCCCTTCAGGCGGGTAAGTAAGCCGGATATCCCTGTACAGGCCTTTGTGCGACCGGAACTCCTGTTCCAGCACCTTGCCGTAGGGTTGTCCTGACCGGAACAAACGGCTTTTGATCACCCCGCTTTTTTCCATACGGATGGGCTGCCCGTACAGCCTGTCACGGGTAGTGGGTTCCCGCCCGTCCAGGGTATAGTAGATCTGTGCGCCGGGCAGGGTGGAAGACAAGGAAAGCGTATTTTTGTTCCAGGTATACTTCAGCTCTTCGTAGCGGTCAAAATAGTTTACCCCTTTTCTTTTCAGCACGGTTTCGTGGCGGTGCAGGCGTTCCAGGAAACGACTGTAATTCTTCTGCTCCGGGGCAGTCCAGGCAATTTCCGCCACGGCCAGCGCTCTCGGAAAGACTATGTATTCTGCCTGGGCAGCTGTGGTGGTGTATTCTGACCACAAATTCCCCTGCACGCCTGAAATATAGGGATAAAACTCCGGCTCCAGCTCCTGGGGATACGGCTCGTAACTATAAACTTTATCCAGGGGAGTAAACCAGGCGGCAGCGGTGGGTTCGGCGGGGTCAAGCGACTGGTAATAGTCAAAATACAAATGACTTTCGGGCGTCATAATGACCCGGTGCTTCTGCCGGGCTGCGGCTATGCCGCCTGCTTCTCCCTGCCAGCTCATCACCGTGGCATTCGGGCTCAGGCCGCCCTCCAGGATCTCGTCCCAGCCGATGATCTCCCGTCCCCTGCCGTTCAGGTATTTTTCTATACGGCGGATAAAGTAGCTCTGCAGCTCATGCTCGTTTTGCAGGTGCTGCTCTTTCATGCGGGCCTGGCAGCGCGGACAGGCCTTCCACCGCGTTTTAGGGCATTCATCTCCCCCGATATGGATGTATTTTGAAGGAAAAACGGCCATGATCTCATCCAGCACATCTTCGAGGAACGTAAAGGTGCTGTCTTTCCCGGCACAGAACACCTCGTCAAATACACCCCAGAAGGTAGCGGTCCGGTAGTTTTCTCCCCGGCACCCCAGGTAAGGGTAAGCCGCCAGTGCCGCTGATGCATGACCGGGCATCTCGATTTCGGGAATAACGGTAATGTGCCGTTCAGCGGCGTAGCGTACCAGCTCCCGGGCTTCTTCCTGGGTATAAAAGCCCCCGTAAGGCTTGCCGTCAAACCGGTGCGGAGAGTCTTTTTTATGACCGATCAGCGTTTCGTTGCGGTAGGCCGCTACCCGCTGGAGCTCAGGGTATTTTTTTATCTCTATCCGCCAGCCCTGGTCTTCGGTCAGGTGCCAGTGAAAGGTATTCAGCTTGTAAAAAGCCATCAGGTCGATGTACTTTTTAAGAAAATCCGGGGAGAACATGTTGCGCCCCACATCCAGGTGCAAGCCCCGGTAAGCAAAGCGCGGCGCATCGGCTATGCGGCAAGCCGGGATAACCGGTGACTGCCCGGCCAGCTGCAGCAGGCTCTGGACTCCGTAAAAAGCACCTGCGGCGTCATTTCCGGTGATCCGGATGCCCTCGGGGCTTACCGTCAGGGTATAGGCTTCTTTCTTCCCCAGCGAATCTGTTCCAAGCCATATGGCGGTACCTGCGGAGTTTCCTGCTGAAACCCGTACAGACAGCAGCTCTTCCAGGCCGGCCCGGAGAAATTCCACGGCAGGGCGTAAAGACGTTTCACCGCCAAGCGTTGTACCTTCGTGTATTGTAAACGATCCGTTCATGATCTGAACGGATCCGGGTTGGGGAATCAGCGGCAGCTGGGCATTTACCCAACTGCTGCTGTATCCGGTTATGATGCAGAATAATAAGCCGATTTTTCTAAACATGTTGCCCGTTAATAGGTGTCTTAAAGATATTACAAATATTGCGAACGGCAAACTGTTCTTTCTTTGTGTATCTTTGAGGCGCCTTCTTTAACCAGGCGTTATCGCAGGCTGCGAATTACATGTGTATTGACCGGTTCTCTGTAGCCGCCAGGCAGGCTTCTTTGAGTGCTTCCAGGTAAGTAGGGTGCGCATGCGAAGAGCGGGCCACATCTTCAGCCGAAGACCGGAACTCCATAGCGATCACGGCTTCACCGATCATATCTGCAGCCCGGGCCCCGATAATGTGAACGCCCAGGATCTCATCGGTAGCTTTATCGGCCAGCACCTTTACAAAGCCGTCTACATCGCCGCTCGCCGTGGCTCTTCCAAGCGCTTTGAACGGAAATTGTCCCGACTTATAGGCTACTCCGGCAGCCTTCAGCTCATCTTCCGTTTTACCTACGGCGGCCACCTCCGGCCAGGTATACACCACGCCGGGAATCAGGTTATAATTGATATGCGGCTTCTGCCCTGCCAGGGTTTCGGCCACCAGCACGCCCTCTTCTTCTGCTTTATGGGCCAGCATAGCCCCGCGTACCACGTCGCCTATGGCATATATGCCGGGCACATTGGTCTGAAGCGTGTGATCATCCACAATCACGCGGCCCTTCTCTGTTTGTACCCCGGCTGCTTCCAGGTTCAGGTTGTCGGTATAGGGTCTTCTGCCGATAGATACCAGGCAGTAGTCGCCCGTGATCTCTACTTTTTCACCCGCTTTATTCTCTGCCGTCACTTTCACCTCTTTGCCCACGTTCTCAATCAGGCTGACTTTGGTATTGAAATGAAACTCAGCGCCCAGCTTCTTCACGGTTTTCTGCAATTCTTTGCCCAGCGCCTTGTCCATGGTAGGGATCATGCCGTCGGCAAACTCCACAAACGTCACTTTGGACCCTAAACGGGCGTATACAGAACCCAGCTCGGCCCCGATCACCCCTGCCCCGATCACGATCAGGTGCTTGGGCAGCTCTTTCAGCGACAAAGCTTCTGTAGAAGTGATGATGCGGGTCTTGTCATAATTCATAAACGGCAGGATAGTGGGCTTGGAGCCGGTAGCAATAATGATATTTTTACCGGTGATCTGCTCTTCCGAGCCGTCATTTTTAGCCACCTTAACCGTGTTTTTATCTATGAATGAGCCAAAACCGTATTTTACATCGATTTTGTTCTTCTTCATCAGGTAACTGATCCCGTCATTCATCTTCTTCACCACACCTCCTTTCCGGTCGATCATCCGGGCCAGGTCGGCCTTCACTTTGCCGGTGGTAATGCCATGTTCTTCAAAATGATGTACGGCATTATAATAATGCTCAGACGAGTCCAGCAGTGCCTTTGACGGGATACAGCCTACGTTCAGGCAGGTGCCTCCCATAACAGGGTACTTCTCAATAATAGCCGTTTTAAAACCCAATTGGGCACAACGGATAGCGGCAACATATCCTCCCGGTCCGGAACCAATAACAATTACGTCGTACTGCATAAATTACGTTGAATTAAACCCTTAAAATGTCTACACCTGGAGAAGCATCCGCATCGGATCTTCCAATAATTGTTTAACACGTACCAGGAAGCTCACCGAGTCCTTCCCGTCAATGGTACGGTGATCATACGATAGCGCCACATACATGATAGGCCGTATCTCTACCTGCCCGTTAATGGCTACCGGTCTTTCCACAATGTTGTGCATACCCAGGATAGCCGATTGCGGTGCATTGATAATCGGGGTAGACAGCATGGAACCGAAGATCCCGCCATTGGTGATGGTAAAGGTACCGCCGGTCATTTCTTCAATGGTCAGCTTATTGTCGCGGGCTTTTACGGCCAGCCGAACCACTTCGGATTCGATATCGCTGAACGACATTTTCTCGGCATTCCGGATCACGGGAACTACCAGTCCTCTCGGCGCAGAAACAGCGATAGAAATATCGGTAAAGTCATTGTATACAATCTCGTCACCGTCAATGAACGCATTCACTACCGGGAAATCCTGGAGAGCGATAGAACAGGCTTTGGTAAAGAACGACATAAAGCCCAGGCCCACGCCGTGTACTTCCTTGAATTTATCTTTGTACTGTTTACGCAGGTCCATGATCGGTTTCATATCCACCTCGTTAAAGGTGGTAAGCATGGCCGTTTCGCTTTTTACCGCTACCAGCCTGCGGGCAATGGTCTTGCGGAGTGAGCTCATTTTCTCTCTTCTTGATACCCGGTTACCGGTCCCTGTTGCCGGAGCAGCCGGGGCTGAAGCAGCTGCTTTCGGTGCTTCAGGTGCCGGGGCAGGCGTTGCAGAGGCTTTCTGCGCATCGTCTTTTGTAATGCGGCCTCCTACTCCCGTACCCTGAACAGCAGCGGGTGAAATGCCTTTTTCTGCCAGCACTTTGGCAGCGGCAGGAGAAGGATGCCCGGTTGCATAGCTGTCTGAAGTTTCCGATGCTGCGGCAGCAGGTGCGGCAGGCGCAGCTTCCAGCGGAACAGACGACTGGGCAGCGGCAGCTCCCACAACCAGTTTCGCCAGTACACCGCCGATAGGCACCACATCGCCTTCATTGGCCACTACGGTCAGCGTTCCGGCCTGAGGCGAAGGCAGCTCAAAAGTAGCCTTATCCGACTCCAGCTCACAAATAATTTCATCCAGACCCACCGTATCACCGGTTTTCTTTAACCAGCTGGAAACCGTTACTTCTGAAATCGATTCTCCTACAGCAGGCACTGTGATTTCTATGGTTTTGCTTTCAGCGGCGGCGGCCGGTGCAGCAGCCACAGGTGCAGGCGCCGGAGCGGCTTCTGCTTTCGGGGCAGCCTTGCCGTCTGCTTCTTCAATCCGGCAGATTACTGCGCCTATGCTCAGTGTATCGCCTTCTTTTCCTACTATTCTCAGGACTCCGTCTGCTTCAGCCGGAAGCTCAAAGGTAGCCTTATCCGATTCCAGCTCACAGATCACCTCGTCCATTTTAACCAGGTCACCGTCTTTCTTTACCCAAGATGCTATAGTCACCTCCGTTACGGACTCGCCCACCGAGGGTACTTTCATTTCAATAGCCATATACTTATCCTATTTGTTCGATTCAAATGCTTTGTCAATAATTTTATTCTGGTATTCATTGTGGTTCTTGGTATAACCCGTAGCCGGAGAGGCGCTGATTTTCCGCGACAGCACCTCGTTTATCCCATCCGTGAATTCCCTTTTCAGGTAAAACCAGTACCCCATGTTCAGGGGTTCTTCCTGTACCCATACCCGCTCAGCCCCGGGGTATTTATCCAGCTCGGCCATGAGCTGTACTTTCGGGAAAGGATACAATTGCTCCATACGCACAATAGCGATGTCTTCCCGTTGGGTATCCGTTTTGCGTTTCAGCAGGTCGTAATAGATCTTACCGGTACACATGAGCACTCTTTTCACCTTTTTCGGATCTGCCGAGTCGTCACCGATCACCTCTTTAAAGGTGGTTCCCGTTTCAAATTCTGAAATATCGGATATGGCCATCGGGTGTCTCAGCATAGACTTGGGCGACATGTGCACGCAGGGCTTCCGGAACGGAAGGGCCAGCTGTCTTCTCAGCATATGGAAGAAGTTAGCCGGTGTGGTACAGTTACATACATAAATATTGTACTCCCCGGCCAGCTGCAGGAATCTCTCCGGGCGGGCGTTGGAGTGCTCCGGTCCCTGGCCTTCATACCCGTGAGGCAGTAAAAGCACCAGTCCGTTCATCAGGTTCCACTTTGATTCGGCCGCCACCACAAACTGGTCGATCATGATCTGCGCACCGTTGGCAAAATCACCGAACTGGGCCTCCCAGATCACCAGGGCGTTAGGATTGGCCAGGGCGTAGCCGTATTCAAATCCCATTACCGCATATTCGGAAAGCAGGGAATTGTAGATTTCAAACTTGCCCTGTACGGGCTTGATATGCGAAAGATTATTGTAGGATTTATAGGTTTTCACATCGTGCAGAATGGCATGACGATGGGAGAAAGTACCCCTTTGCACATCCTGTCCTGACATTCTTACCCATTTATCATCAGCAAGGATAGACCCGTAAGCCAGCAGCTCACCGGCTGCCCAGTTAAATGGTTTTTTGCCGCTGAAGATCTCCCGTCTTTCTTCCAGTACCTTCTCGATCTGCTTGATCGGGGTAAATCCTTCGGGAACCGAAGAAAGCGCTTTGCCTACCTGTTCGATCTCCTCCCTGCTGATCCCCGTTTTGGGCGAACTGTCAAAGTCTCCCACGGTAGAGCGGCGCAGCTCGGCCCAGTCTCTTTCCAGCTTGGGCAGCTCATATGGAAGCTGGTTCTGCTTCACTTTTGACAGCAGATCCTGCAGGTTATCATCGAATTGTTCTTTCAGCTTTTTGGCGTCGTCATCGGTAATGGTACCGTCAGACTTCAGCTTTTCAATATAGATCTCTCTCGGAGAGGCGTGTTTTGAAATGATCTCGTACATGCCCGGCTGGGTAAAGCGGGGCTCATCGGCTTCGTTATGCCCGTATTTACGGTAGCAGACCATATCAATATAGATGTCCTTATTGAATTCCTGCCGGAACTCTACAGCCAGCTCCATGGCATAAACCACGGCTTCCGGATCGTCGCCATTCACATGCAGGATAGGCGTATCCAGCATTTTGGCCACATCTGAGCTGTAAATGCTGGAACGGGCATCAAAGTTATCTGTAGTAAAACCAATCTGGTTATTGATCACAAAGTGAATGGCCCCGCCCACATAGTAGCCGGGCAGGTTAGACATCTGGTTCACCTCATAAACAATACCCTGTCCTGCCAGTGAGGCATCGCCGTGAATGATGATGGGCAGGATTTTATCGTAGATATCGTCAAAGTCATTGTATTTGGTGCCTGCACTTTCAAAGTGGGCATCGGCGCGGGCACGGGCATAGCCCAATACCACAGGGTCTACGGTTTCGAGGTGCGAGGGGTTGGCCATCAGCTTCAGCGATACCCGGTGGCCGTCTTCGGTTTCTATCTGCGACGAATACCCCATGTGGTATTTCACGTCGCCGTCACTGAACTCAAGGGTAGGAACATTCTCTTCAAACTCGTTGAAAACCTGCCCATAAGGCTTCTGCATGATGTTGGTCAGCACGTTCAGCCGGCCCCGGTGAGCCATACCGATCACCACTTCTTCCACACCCAGCTTGGCACCGTACTGAATGACGGCATCCAGCGCCGGGATAGTTGACTCGCCACCTTCCAGCGAGAAGCGTTTTTTACCCAGGAATTTGGTATGCAGGAAGTTTTCAAAGGCCACCGCCTTGTTCAGCTGGGCCAGTATCCTGCCCTTCTGCGCCCTGGAGGGCTTATGATTCAGGTAATCTGACTCCACTTTTTTGCGAAGCCAGTTTTTGATCTTCGAATCCCGGATATACAGGTATTCGTAACCAATTTTTCCGCCATATACATTCTTCAGGAATGTCTCCGTTTCGCGGAGGGTAGCCGGGCGGCCGAATACCTCCACCCCTGCTTCAAATACGGTATCGTAATCTGCTTCACTGAGCCCGAAAAACTTCAGGTCCAGGTTGGCGTTGTATTTTCTGACCGGGTAGATGGGGTCAATCTGGGACAACAAATGTCCCCGTGAGCGATACCCCCGTATAAGGTGAACCACCTCGCGCTCTTTTTTCAGTGTATCTTCTGAAACAGATACATTTCCTTTTCCCCCACCCCAGGAATTAAAAAATTCGTAACCTTTAAAAAAGAACTCCCAGCTTTTGTCTACTGATGCAGGATCCTGTAAATATTGTTTGTATAATGCTTCAATGGCGGAGACGTCGCCGTTGGCAATGTATGAAAACTGGTCCATTATTTTTAGTTTTCTCTTAACACTTATTATGTATAAAACTGCTTATTAATTGTAGATGATAACCCCGTGAACTGATTACTTTGCGAACTACGTGCTTTTATTTCTAAAACACAATTTTTTCCATCGTTTTACCTAAAAACTGCGCTCATTTTCGATTTTTTTCCGACATTTTTCTCCCGAAAGTAAGAAAAAAGGAATATTTTAATTAGACAATTAACTAATTATATAAATTAATCAGAACCGGTCGTAATACCAGCTGTCTCCGCTCCTGTCGCGGTGGTTGTATTTCAGGTAAAACTGGAAGATACCGTTCATCCGGAAATTGGGGTTACCGGTGATGGGGGCCGTAGAATACCGGAGGGTGTTGGTATTGTAAGCCAGGCCCAGGGTAAGGTCTTCGGTAAATTTGTATTCGGCAGCCGGCAGAAACGACTTGTCTTTGGTATAGTAGTCAAATATTTTATTGATGCGGTAAGAGCCGGTCAGGGCCAGGCGCTTATTGAACCAGAGCTTCAGGTTGAAATCAAAATTGTTTTGCCCGTCCATACCTGACCACACCACATTGGCATTGTAGCTCACAAAGTTTTCATCACCCGATGCATAGCCGCCGTTGACATAAAAGGGCCCTTTCACCGTAAGGTCATTTTCAGATACATACAGCGAGGGCTTGGATACCCCCAGGAACACCCCGTTATACGACATAAAGATGCCCAGGCCTGCGTTAAAAGAAGTGCGGGGCCGCGAAGAAGCTATATACGCCGGCAGGATAGCCAGGCCCGCATTTACTCCTCCCTTTAAGCGGAAGTCACCCATTTCCACCCCTTTGGCCAGGCTTAGCCCAAAGTTATTCCCGCTGGCATTGCCATAATTGTCGCTGGAGCTCTGGAAAGCCAGGCCTGTTTTGTTATACAGCTGCCCGTCCAGGACCAGTACGTGGCTCAGCTGGTTAAAGCGCAGGTTACCGTTAAACTGGTTTCCCACAATTCCTTTGATGGTAAACGGGCCGTTTTCACCCGCCAGGGCCGGGTTTAAGGCCAGGTAATTAAAATGATACTGGTTCATCAGGCCGATCTGCGCATTTGCGGCCAGCGTGAAAAGCATGAGGCAGCTAAAAAGGTATTTCTTCATATTTGCTAAAAAGTTCCGCACATTGAGTTCCAAGGTATTAAGGTGTAATTTTTTGCACCTTCCACCGGTTCCTGTCTTCCGGAATGTAAGATATGAAAAAGGCCGTTTAACAAAAATTAAACGGCCCTATTTTTTCTCTACGTCTGGTCAGTTCAGCTGCACCACTTTTATTTCTGTACGGCGGTTCAGCTGGTGTTCTGCTTCCGAGCACTTCACGCCGTCAGCACAGCCGTTCACCAGCTGGGTTTCGCCGAAGCCCCGGTAATCCAGGATCCGTGAACGGCTTATGCCCCGTTTGAAGAGGTATTCTGCCGTACTTTTTGCCCGGTTATCCGACAATTTCTGGTTAAATTCTTTTGAGCTGCGGCTGTCGGTATGTGACCGGAGCTCTATTTTCATATTGGGGTATTCCCGCATGATATCTACCAGCTTGTCCAGCCCGGCTCTTGCGTCTCTGCGGATATAGTATTTCCCATAGTCAAAGTAAATGTTCTCAATTTCCACCACATCACCTTCTTTGAACATATAGATCTCAGGCACTACATTGGCCGCATCATTACAATTAAATTTCTGCAGCAGCGAGCTCTTCGAGCCGTATTCGTCTTTCTTGCCCTGCAGGGTATAATCGCAGCCTTCCACTGCTGTAAATTCAAAGTTACCGTCTTTATCCGAATACGCCGTGATGGTGGTGCCGTCGCATTCGTTTTTCAGGCTTACCAGCACACCTTCTACCGGTGCCTTAGACGAGAGCATTTTCACTTTGCCCCTGATGGTACAGGTTTTTGCATCCGGCCTCAGGCTGGAAGGAATCCGGTCCCTGGCAATCAGCCCGCTGCTGTCGAGCCCCGGCCGTTGCAACGGTATTTCCAGCCGCGGTGTTTCGGTATCGCATTCTTCCGTCATATAGGTCACGGTATTGGGGGTATACCCTTCTTTCGTGGCCTTGAAGGCATAATTGTGCGTGGTTACAACGTTATCCATCTTCACAATACCGTCTGCGTCGGTTTCCACGGTCTGCTCATTTCCCTTGTCGTCAGTAAAGGTAATCCTGGAGCGATCCAGCGGCATTTTTGTGTCGGCATCGTATACGGCGATCAGCAGATCGCAGCCGGCTTCACATTCCCGGTCAAATTTATAGATATCGTCATCATCACCGCCTTCTTTCCGGTTGGAAGAGAAATAACCGCTTTTGCGTTGCCCGTCAGTAATGATACCGAAGTCGTCTTTGCTGGAGTTCAGCGGCATGCCCAGGTTGGTTACCTTTCCTTTGGGCGTGGTACCTTCCATTCTCACGTAAAAGATATCGAGATCACCCAGCCCGGGGTGGCCGTCGGAGGAGAAGTACAGGTTTCCGAGCTCATCTATAAAAGGAAACATTTCATTTCCGGCAGTATTGATCTTGTCGCCCAGGTTAATGGGAGCACCCCAGCCTGAACCTTCGTATCTCGATACGTAAAGGTCGGTTCCGCCAAAGCCGCCGGGCATATCCGACACAAAGAACAGTAAGCGCTCATCGGCTGAAAGTGCCGGGTGGCCGGTAGAGTACTGATCCGAGTTAAAGGGCAGCTCGGTAATGTTCGTCCATGAGTCTTTTTTGGCTTCTGCCGAATACATTTTCAGCTTGATCACGCCGTCATCGCTCTTTTTAGGGCTTCCGCCTTTCATATTGTTCCGGGTAAATATCACCCGTCTGCCGTCTTTGAAAAAGGCTACCGGACCTTCGTGGTACTTGGAGTTAATGGCGCCGCTCATCCGGTCGCTTTCGGTCAGGGCCCGGTCAGCGTAATTCGTCCGTTTCCCCCCGATGTTCCCGCCGCCCAGAACCCCCAGTGTGGGAGAGTCATTGGCGGTGGAGGTGGTGTATTCGTCCGATCCTACCTGTGGTGTACGCCGTGTTTTCGAGGTTTTGGCAGAAGCAGCCCCGCCCAGTCCGGCCTCCCCTGTCGATACTTTGGCCAGCTCGTCGAGGTGATACAGATCCAGGAACGGGCTGTTGTTCCACTCAAATACACGCTTCACTCCCCCGGAGGTCTTCCGGTTAGAAACAAACACTAAGCCGTTCTGGTATTTTACCGGGCTGAAATCAGCAGCAGAAGTGTTGATAGACAAGTAGTCTACCTTATAGCAATCTACATTTTTAGCCAGTACACTGATGTCTTCGTAAAGCTTTGAAAAACCTTTGGCCCTGTCATCGTTGTCTACCAGGAGCAGGTAGTTATCAAACTGCTCCTGTGATTCCTTGTATTTGGAGTTGCTGGCCAGCGCCCTTGCATAAGAGAGCGTCAGGTTAGCACGATCAGCACCCAGGTCAATGCCCGAGTTGAGCAGCGACTGCAGCACACGCTCTGCATTGACAGCGTCTTTTACTTTAAGATAGCTTTCTGAAAGGTTTTTCATCACCAGTACCTTCTCCACATCAGAAATATTCTTCTTTTTCAAGACCTCCTCATACGCAGTGATGGCCTTCATATAGCTCATGCTTTCGTAGTAGTGGTTTGCTGTTTTGATCAAAACGCTCTGTGCAGAAACCACCTGAGCCAGTAAAAGGAAAAGCAATATACAGGTAAAATTTTTCACGTTCGTCATCTTCTTTAAGTGGTAATCAGAAATAGCGCGGCGTAACAATCTTATCTTTTCCGAAGCCGAATTCGTATCTCAGGAATCCTTCATAAGTAGGCGTTCCGGCTATTTTTTTATAGAATGTCTTTCCTTCGCTGGTTTCGCTCATCTTTCCTAAGCTGGTGTCATAGGCAAAGCCTATCCGGAGCTGGGGAGTAAGCTGCAGTTCCAGCATACCTACCAGGGCATCCATCTGGTCTGTTCCTGAGAATACCATCTGTGATTTACGGGCCGAGAAGCCAATGGCTATTTTGTCGCGGTACCAGAGGTTCAGGTTACCGTCCAGGCCTATCGGGGCGCCTCTTGTTACCCGGATTACGGTAGAAGGCTTCAGCTTAAAGTTACCGTTGCCCACTACAAAGCCCATCATGGCAAAGTAGTGCCGCTGGGTTTTGCCCTCGCTGTCGGCGTTGGGGGATATCCGCTGCTCAATCAGCTGCGGTACCGACAGCCCGAAATAGGCTTTGTCGTTGCTGATGAACATGCCCAGCCCGGCGTTAAACACAAACCGCGAAACATCCATGTCAAATGCCGGGTCATTTTCTTCAATATTCTTCACATTGGAAAGATTGGCGCTCACATTGGTAATGGTAGGCTGCACACCCAACGACATGGTAGTCCGCTCGGTAAGCTTGAATTTGTACGCATAGGCCAGGTTGAGGCCCGTGGTGTTCCAGTGCCCGATGTTGTCGTTATAGACAGAAAGCCCGATGCCCATTTTCTCGTTCTGGAAAGGCATATCCAGCGTAAGCGAATGGGTTTTGGGAGCGCCGTTCACCCCCACCCACTGGTACCGGCCCAGGGCCGTAATGCTCAGCACATCGCGGCTACCCGCATAGGCCGGGTTAATGGCCATGGTATTGAACATGTATTGGGAGTAAAATACTTCCTGCTGCGCTGAAGCCGACCAGGATATTCCGCAAATGGCTAAAAGCGTTATCCAAAATTGAGTAAAATTCAGATATTTCATATTTTCAATTATAAATACTCACTTCCGTTAAGATTCTGTCTAATGATATACCAATAACCAAGCCAAAATTTCTTAACTGCGGCTTATTCGGAAAAATAAATTATTCCCGCAACCGGATATACCAGGACCGTCCGGAGATAAAGCGTAGCGAAAACTATGCCAAGGGATGGGGAGTGAAAAGTGAAAAGTGAAAAGTGAAAAACTAAAAGCTGAAAACGGTCTGCCGATGCGGTTAAAAGTCTTTTCCTACAGAAAGATGGAATTTAGGAGATGTAACCGTGCCGTCTTCAAAGCCGTAAGCGTAGTCGGCACGAACAAATATTCCGAGTATGGTAGTCCTGATACCGCCACCGAAACCGGACAGAAACGGATTTTTAAAGTTGGTTACTTCTATCAGAAAGGGGCTGTTCTGCCCTGTAATGACGGTATTCAGGCTGTTTTGCCGGCTGAAAGGGCCTTTAGAACCCATCCAGGCCGTACCGATGTCGTAGAACCCTACCAGCTGCATATTCCGCAGGAAGTTGCTCGACAGGGCCATCTGGGGCAGGATTTCCACCAGGTGTGACCTGAGCTCCACATTGCCCAACAGGTGGTTATTGCCGTACAGCCGGCCAAAGTCAAAGCCCCTCAGGGTACCCGGGAAATTGTAAAGCAGGATGTTCTTGTTGTCCGGATCCCCTCCTGCTATCACTTCATCGGTCTGGTAGGTTTTCCGGTTTATGCTGTTCTCCACGCCCCCGATAAACGAGTATTTGGGCGAATTTCCCCTCGAAGTACCGTAACTCAGGCGACCCGCTACCTGGAGCCCCCGGAAGATCCGCTGGTAATGCCGGATATCCACATAGGTGTTTTTAAAGCTACGTAAGGTGTTGGAGGTATGGTAATACTGGTCAAAAGATACTTTGGCTTTGGTACCTGTTTCCACGCCCAATGAGCTCACCCGGGTATTGTCAAAAACCACGCTGACATTCGGAGCGAAGTAATAGTCATCCGGGATACCTTTTACGGTCATCATTTCGTAGTCAATATCTTCATTTTTCACCAGCGCCGGTGTGATCTCGATCTTCAGCCGGGTAGAAAACGGGTAGATAAGCGTGGCAGAAATCCGCTGCTGTATCAGCCGGCGGTACAGGTACTCGGGCTGGTCGCGGGCAATCACATGGTTCAGAGGCCGGAACAGGAAGGCATCGCGGCTGTCAGCGGTCTCCAGGTCTACCGATCTTTTCTCGTACTTAAACACAAAATCCACTTTCCGGGCATAGTGCCCGTAGGTCAGCCCGAAATCAAAGCTTTTGAACAGCGGTGTAGAGGGCCGTATAAATGAATTAAACGAAAAAACATTGTTCTGAAGCAGGTCATGAAACGAGATGGCATAGCCCAGGCCGAACTGCCGTACCGGGTCAGCCACCACATCGATCTTCCGGTCGTTGCTTACCAGGAAATTTTTAAACAGCTTCACTGCCGACAGCTTCACATCACCGTTCCCCGGCTTGGTTCCTCCTCTGCTATCCGGTGTGGTGCCGGCCTGCGTTGCCCCTGAAGCGGCACCCTGGTAACGAAGCACGTTGGCTTCATCAAACAGGTAATCGTCGGTATCCACTTCTCCCGGAGCCAGGTCTGCAATTCTTTTCGCCGGCGGCAATATCACCACAGGCACCGTTTCCTCCGGTGCTTCATGAAGGGGTGCACCGGCCAGGTAGAAATCGGTCCAGTCTTTCATAAATTTCGGGAAAGACACCCCCAGTGTGCTGGTAATGCTCGACTGCTCGTTGTGGATAATCCGGGTAAGGTTGAGAATATTGGATATATTATCTTTACCGTATTTCAGCGCTATAAAATTCCATATCGACTGCCCGACCAGCCTGGCGGTTTCACCCTTCAGGTTTTTCAGGCGCTGCGACTGCACCCCGGCAATAGCCGTTTTAAAGGCATCAAAGCGTGCCGAGTTATCTTCTTCAGCCACGTAGGCGCTTATCCCGGCGGTAAACCATTCGGGGAGGTTCAGCAGGATCTGGCTTTCAATAGATTCCCTGACATTGCCGCCGTACAGCATGTCGTATACATATATGGAAGAAACGCTGCTGACCAGCTGCTTATGAAAGAGCGAATCATTTTTCTCGTAGGCAGTGAGTATGCGGCTGTGCCGGCTGTCGAGCAAAGTTCCGTTTTCCACACGGGCCGTTTCACCGATCAGGTTGGTCGAGTTCAGGTCGGCAGAAGAGTTAAAAACAAAAACGGTTACGGGCTCATAGGGAATATAGCCCAGGATACCGGTTATACGCGGGTACGATTTCTCCAGGAAAGCCGCCGCATTCCGGCTGATCTGCTCGCCGCCACGGTAAAAGTTATAGGTGAAATTAGCTGAGCTGAAGGTTCTCCACTGAAACTCTT
The DNA here is from genome assembly GCF_040829825.2 of Leadbetterella sp. DM7. Taxonomy (NCBI): domain Bacteria; kingdom Pseudomonadati; phylum Bacteroidota; class Cytophagia; order Cytophagales; family Leadbetterellaceae; genus Leadbetterella; species Leadbetterella sp. DM7. The sequence continues at coordinate 298,651 of NZ_JBFOLH020000002.1, forward strand.
TGTTCTGGATCTTACTTTTACCAAATTCTTCTCCTGAAACCCCGTAATACCTTTGAGCCATTACGGTTTTCGTCATCAGAAAACAGAAAAATATGATCGATAGTCGTCTTATCATCCGGGAAAAATCAACTTACGAATATAACGTATAAAATCTTTCAATGTTTGCTTCCGGATGAATTAGTTCATCATGAAGAATATTTTGCACCAGTTGTTTCGCAAAATGGGGTGCCAGCGACACGCCTTTTGCCCCCAGGCCGTTAAATATATAGAGGAGGGGTTGCCCGGGGTGCCTGCCCACAAACGGCCTCCGGTCTTTGGTGGCGGGCCGTACGCCGGCCTGCTGCCCGGTAACCCTGAACGGCTTTCTGAGCATTTTACCGGCAACGGCCAGGAGCTCCTCCCGTGCACGGGCCGTAGCTTCAAAATCGAGCTCATGCCAGGAGTAGGTAGCTCCCAGGCGCACCCGGTTATCTCCCAGCGGGATGATCCATTTGCCCTGGTTAACAATGGTGCTTACCCCGTAGTCTTCAATAACACCGAGAAGGGTTTCTCCTTTTACCGGGTTAAAGGGCAGCCAGCGGAAATACGGGTTGTTCAGGGCGTAAAATCCTTCGCAGAAAACCACGCGGGAGGCCTCCCAGTCCCTGAATTTTACCCCGTCAGCCTGTATGCTGAATTCTTCAAAATCAAATGTGGTGTCGGCCCACTCAGCCTCTCCCTGCAGGTAACGTGCGGCGGCATCCAGGAAAACCGGCATGTCCAGCCAGCCGGCAGCAGGAGAATACATTCCTTCCGGCCCGCTGTTAAAACCGGCACTCACGGCCTCGTCTGCAAGGCGTATCTCCACGTAGTCTTCCAGGGCGTGCTTGATGATCTGGGCCTGCGAGCTCCTGCGGTGCTCTTCACCGGTAAAGGGCCTGAAAAGGCCCGTTGGGTGATAAAACGAAGCGGAAAGCCGGTTTTCCAGTTCCTTATAGTAAGTTTCCAGGGTACTGAAAAGCGTATCGGCCAGCCAGGTTTTGGCCAGGTATTTACCGGTTACCGGGTTGATCAGTCCGCCGGCTACCCGGCTGGAAGAAGGCAGTGAAGAATCGGTCAGCACTCTCACCGTGCACCCGGCCCGAAGCATCTCCAGGGCCAGCACCGAACCTGCCAGACCCGATCCTACCACAAGGAAGTCTGTTTTTTTCATCGGCTTATTCTGATGGCTGGCGGCTCATGATCATGTCGGCCAGCAGCACTACTCTTTCCACCTGTTCATCCAGGGTCATATACGTGGTGTCCAGCACATACGCGTCAGGTGCCTGGCGCAACGGACTTTCCTCGCGGGTGGTATCGATGATGTCTCTTTTCCGGATATTTTCCAGGATCTCATCGAGGTTGGCCAGCTCGCCCTTTTCGATCAGCTCCTGTTGCCGGCGCCGGGCCCTGACAAGCGGGTCTGCGTTCATAAAAATCTTAAGTTCGGCATCCGGGAAAACCACCGTACCGATATCCCGTCCGTCGAGAACAAATCCTTTTTTCCTGCCCATGCGCTGCTGTTGCCGGACCATGGCTTTCCTGACTTCGCCGATAGCCGCCACTTCACTTACCTGGTCGGCCACATACAGCTTCCTGATCTCCTCTTCCACATTGAGGCCGTTCAGGAAAGTTTCATTTTTCCCTTCCCGGGTGCTTCTGAACTCGATATCTGTTTTTTCCAGGGCGTCAGCCACTTCCCTCGGGTTATTCAGGCTTACATGATTTTGCAGGAAATACAGGGTAACGGCCCGGTACATGGCACCGGTGTCAATATACCGGTAATTGAGCCTTTCTGCTACCAGCCTGGCCGTACTGCTTTTTCCACAGGAAGAATAGCCGTCAATGGCTACGATAATTCTAGACATATAAACCGCACAGAATAATCTAAAGGTAATACATTTTCCGTAAAAATTCAATAACTCAGAATTCCCAGCGGTAATTCAGCATGGGCACCAGCCCCAGCTGCTTCTTCTGCACCACCTTCATCAGGTAGGCATCAAAGTAATTGTAGGCTACATTTTCGCGGTTCGTCAGGTTCTGGATATCCAGCGAGATGGTTTCTGATCCGCGTTTCTTTGTCTTTTTGATATAGGCCCGGACATCCAGCCTGAAGTAGTCGTTGTATTTGACGGTCAGCGGAGACAGGTAATTGTAATACACATACAGCATATTTTCATACTCTGTTGTAAGTATCCGGTAATCGCGAAAACCACCTACCCAGTTCAAACGGGCGTTGAGACCCAGCAGCTTCCCGTCAGTTTTCTCCCACTCCTTGCCCGCTGTAGCATTGTATATGTAATTCCCGGCGTAACGGGTGTCATAAAATTTATTGTCAAATGCCTTAAACTGCGATTTGTAGAAGGTGGCATTCACGAGCGCAAAAAAGCCGTTGTCAAGATAATGCCGGTAATTGAGCTCTATACCGTAATTCCGGCCCTGATTTCTCTGGTTCAGCAGGTAATACCCGTTGGTAAAGTACCCTATTTCATAGCCGTTCAGCACCGATACATACACTGAGTCAAACCGGCTCAGGTTAAACATGTTCTGGTAGAACAGCTCTGCCGAGAACGACTGGCGGGTATCGGGATCAACCTGGTACCCGAGGGTAAAATGATGCGACCTGGCAGGCTTATACGGCAGGTAAAAGGCCACCCGGTTAGAGACGATCTGGCTGTGCAGCCCGTAAGCCGCTTTTATCTTTTGGCCTGCGGTCAGGTGATAATCTGCCGACAGCCGGGGCTCAAAATACTGTGAGCTGCCCGAGGAATGACTGTAGGAATAGTGCGGTGCCACAAAGCCCACGTTATAATTGAACCTTGCCCGCTCGCGGTTGGTAATCCTGGCATAAGGCTGCACCAGGAGGTTGGCAAAGTTGAAAAAGAAAGCATCTGAATCCATCGCATTGAAGCGGTTGAACTGATGGCTCAGCTGAACACCGGCATTCAATGCCCATAAGCGGTTGAGGTCTCCTGAAACCGCCGTAGAAAAGCTGAGGTAATTTTTGGCCGAATAGTCATAATTGACATTGGTATTTCCCGAATAAGCATTCCGGAGGTTCTCCAGCGCCGAATTGACCAGCACGGTACGCAGGTTCCACTTCTTTAACAGCTTAACCGAATGTTTGGCGCCCAGCAGGCCCATACGGCCGTAAAAATCAATATTGTTCAGGTCTTTCGATGACTCCCACGTGGTACTGTCGGCATCCGGCGCAAAAATATTGGACGACAGCCCGCCCATACCAAAGAACGTAAACGTACCGGCTTTGCGGGTAGGGAAATTCAGGTTAAAGGCCAGGTCCTGGAAGGTAATGGCCTCTCCGCCGAAATTCACCCCGGCCTGTGCCAGGAGCCCCGTAAAAGAATAGCGGTAGTTCACCAGGTAGCTGCTGCCTTTTTTCTTATTGATCGGACCTTCGGAAGAAAGGTCTATCCCGATCAGCCCTGCCTGCACCACGTGCTGGTACTCTTCACTGTTACCCGTGCGCAGGTTCATATCAAAAACACCCGCCAATGCATTGGAATAACCGGCCGGGAATGCCCCGCTCAGGAAATTCATATTGCCCAGCATCTGCGCCGAAAGAATGTTGGTTCCGCCACCCACGGCAGCCGGCTTGTCAGAGAACATGCCTGCATTGCTCAGGTGGTTGGGATTCACGATTTCCACTCCTTCCATGCGCCACTGCACAAACTCGGGAGAGTTGCCGCGGACCGACACGTTGTTGGCCTGGTCGTTGGTATTGGCTACCCCGGCAAACGACATGGCCAGCCGGGCCGGGTCAAAAAAGGTAGCCGGGAAGCGCATGATCTGCTCTGACGTTATGCTCTCTACATTGGCCAGCGCAGAGGTTCCGCTGCCGGGAGAGACTACTTTCAGCTCGGCCAGCTCCCTGCCGGCCGCCAGCAGCTCCAGGTCAAGCACCAGCTGCCGGGAGTTTTCCAGCAGCAGCTCCCTGTAAATATACTTTCCGTAGGCTACCGAGCTTACTTCCACTTCGAGGCGGCCCAGGGGCACGGCATCAAAACGCACATCACCGTTGGCATCACTGGAGGCAGAAAGATGGTATTTCGGTATCGACACATTTGCTCCTTCTACCGGGAGGCGGCTGTGTCCGTCTGACAGGTGAATCTTAACGGTTTGGGTGTTCTGGGCAAAAACATTCAGGGAAACCAACAGGCCTGCAAGTGTCAACAATTTCATTCTGTATACATTTTTAGCTGTGAGCTATGGGCCTTGAGCCGGGTGACACTTCACCTTTATACATGGACCCCTATACGCTGTGAATTTCTCAAGACTCATAGCTCACAGCTCATGGCTGTTATAAATTACCCGGCAAATATAGGTTGTCCGTTTTTTAAAAACGCATCCTTTTACAGAAATAAGCTGTTACTTTCCCCTATCTTTGAGGTTTCGGAACAGGAATATGGCGCTATTTACCATCTACTCTTCTTCTGCCGGATCGGGCAAGACCTTCACCCTCACCCGCGAATACCTGCGGCTGGCTTTAAGCCAGGTTGACCCGTCTTATTTCCGGAATATCCTGGCTATGACCTTCACCAATGATGCGGCAGAAGAGATGAAAAGGCGGATCATCAGCGCATTAAAGGAGCTGAGCTCCGGAACCGGTGAAACGTCGGTCCTCCTCCGGCTACTGTCGGAAGACCTCCCCCACATTCCGCCTGAAATGCTACAGGAACGCGCCGGGCTGGTGCTCCGCCAGGTGCTGCAGAATTACAACGATTTTGCCATTAAAACCATTGACAGCTTCGTTAACCAGATCATCAGCTCTTTTACCTTTGACCTGAATCTTCCGTACAATTACGAGATCATCCTGGATACCGGCGAGCTGATCGAAGAGGCCGTCAGCCGCCTGATAGACCGGGTGGGAGACGATCCCGAACTGACTGCGATGTTCAGGGAATTTGCCCTGAGCAAGCTGGACGACAACCAGAGCTGGAATTCACTGCAAAGCGATATTGTGGATTTTGCCGGGGTGATTTACCGCGACAACAACGCCGCAGAGATTGATAAAAACAGGCTGCTTTCGCACGCCGATGTGCTGCAAATCAAAGGCCAGGTCAGGGCGTTCCTGAAAGAATCGGAGCTGGCAGTAAGGCGGCTGGCGCAGCAGGCCCTTGACCTGGTGGTTTCAGCCGGGCTGTCGGCTGCCGATTTTTACCAGGGTGCCCGGGGCATCTGCAACTTCTACAGCAAAATGGTGCAGTCACCCGAAACCCTCTGGAAAGACGGTATGCCGGGGGCAACCGTACAAACCACCCTCTGGGAAAACCGGTGGTATAAGGAGAAGAGCCCGGCAGCAGCACGCATCGATGCGATCTCTCCCCGGCTCACGGAGCTGACGGAGGAGCTGCTGGCGCTGCGGACAGAGAAATATTCCATTCTCCGGATCATTGATAAAAACCTGCTTAAAATTCCGTTTCTGGCGGTCATCAAGAAAGAGATAGACACCCTCCTGGCCGAAAATAACGAAGCGGTTCTGGCTGATTTTAACCGGAAGATCCTGGAAATTGTAGCCAGTGAACCCGTGCCGTACATCTATGAGCGTATTGGTGAAAGGTACAATCATATCCTGGTAGACGAGTTCCAGGACACCTCTGATATCCAGTTTTTCAACCTGCTGCCCCTGCTTGAAAACGCCGTTTCGAAAAACCATGAAAACCTGATCGTAGGCGACCCCAAGCAGGCCATTTACAGCTGGCGGGGCGGAAACGTGATGCTGATGCTGGACCTGATCAACGGGCAGAATACCTACTTCCGGTCAAGGGCTCCCGAAATCCAGCTTTCACAGATCGGCACCCTGAATACCGTAACCGGTCTTAAAACCTTAAGCACCAACTACCGGAGCCGGGAAGAGATCATCAGCTTTAACAATGCGCTGTTTTCTTCTGTGATAGCCGGCCAGGAAAGCGCTGTGGCCCGGCAGGTGTTCAGTGATTATCTTCAATATACGCCGGAAAAGCCTAAAACCGGGGGCTATACCGCTGTAGAGATACTCCGGAAAGACGAAGACGATGTAGCCGGGAAAATGACCTCGCTGATAGACAGTATCCTGGCAGACGGGTACCGGCTGTCAGATATCTGTATTTTGTGCCGGAGAAAAAAAGAAGGGGAAACCATAGCCTCGATGCTGGAAAATGCGGGTTACGCCATCAGCTCATCAGAAGCGCTGAAGCTGAACAACCGCCCGGAGGTACGGTTCCTGATTTCCGCCCTGCGGTTTTCGCTTCACCCGGAGCGGCAGTTTGAACGGTTTGAATTTCTCCAGTTCTTTTTCCTGACCGGGAATATCCGTGCCGCAGATTACGACCTGCACTACCTCTGCTCATTGCCTCCGGCTGAATTCAGGATATTTTTCACCCATTTCGGGGTTGACCTCGAAGGCACGGCGGGGCTTGACCCCTACCAGCTGGCTGAATTTTTTACCGCCCGGTTTGCCCTGCTCCAAAAACCGGGAGCTGCCGATTACGTGCTTGCCCTGCTGGATCACCTGCTGGATTATACCACCCGGAAGTCAAAAAGCCTGGCCGAGTTTCTTCGCGACTGGGAGGTCCGAAAAGAAAAAGCGGCCATTCCGGCAAAAGCAGCCAACGCCATCACCATTAATACCATTCACAAAGCCAAAGGGCTTGAATACCCGGTTGTGATCCTGCCCTATGTTAACTGGGATACCGCCCCGAACCGGGAGTCCCGCATCTGGCTGGATATTGATGGGCTCGGCTACCCCGAGCTGAACTCTCCTGCCGGCCGGATCCTGTCGGCCCCCTTTGCCTATTCGCCGGAGTTTGAATTTTCAGCGGAGATCCTGCAAAAGGAAAAAGACCTGATCTATATTGAAAACCTGAACATGCTGTATGTGGCGCTGACCAGGGCCATAGACCGCCAGTATCTCTGGATCTGGGGTCGCCCCACCAAAACGGGACTGGCCATTGAAAACATCGGGAAGCTCCTGGAAGATTTCCTGGAGGCAGGCCGCCAGCCGGAACGCCTGCTCTACGAATTCGGGGAGAAAGGATCTCCTGCCCGTAAAGAAGAGAAAACGCCTCCGCCCCGTTTTGAGCTGCAGCTGCATGAGCCGTTTAAAGACCAACGCGGCCTGAAGATCAAGTGGACCGTACCCGAAGAAAGAGTGCGGGAAGGGAACCTGATTCACCTGGCTTTTGAAAGAATTAAAAAGGCTTCTGATCTTGAACCGGTCCTGAACAAGCTGCAGCAGGAGGGCCTGCTTACCGCGGCGTTGGCCGAAGCCATTGCTCCGAAAATCCGGTCTGTGTTTCAGCACCCGGCACTGGCACCGCTGTTTGAAGAAAAGGCTGTAGTGAAAAATGAGGCCGATATTCTTTCCAGCCACAGCAATACCGGCCGGCCTGACCGGGTGGTATTCCTGAACAACGAAGCCTATATCCTGGATTACAAAACCGGTCAGAAACGGGCCGCTCATGAAAAGCAACTGCAGGATTATGCCCGTCTCTTGCTGCAGATGGGCTACGCTGCCGTACATCTTTTCCTGGTATACCTTGATCCGCCGGAAGTAGTAAAAGTAGCACCTCCCCGGGCAAAATAAAGAAAGCAATTCCAGGGAACCTCTAAAAACTCCAAAATCAAGGCTTGCAAAAAATTAAAAACACAGTTTACTAATTGTAAATGAGTATTTTAATTTTGAGGCATAACGCAGAGTTTGGAATTTTTAGGGGTCCCATTAAAAAATTACCCGGTCGCCTGCCGGCTGGTCGTGATCACCCCCTTCTTTGAGCATAAGCTGGATATAAAAGGTTTTGCCCTCGCCTTCTTCCGAATCAAACCAGATATTTCCACCGAAATGTTCGATGCTGATCCGCGATATGCTCAGCCCAAAACCGGCCTCCTCATCTTTTTCACTGAAGGTAGGGCGAAAAACTTTCTCTTTCTTATCTTCCGGGATGCCCGTTCCGTTATCCCGAACCTCTATAATGCCGCTGGTCTCATTTTTTGAAACAGCCACGGTGATCCTGGGTTCTCGGCCTTCAGGAACCGACTCAAGCCCGGTCTTAATCAGGTGCGTCAGGGTTCTGCTGATAGTTCTGCTATCACCCCTGACCCAAAGCTCCTCTTCAGTGCTGGTGAAATACACACCGGGGGTTCCCTTTTCCAGTTCGGGAACACCCTTAACCGTGGCTACCATATCAAATTCTTCGTGCGCCGGTAACGGCATTTCCGCAAAGCGGGAGAACGACATGGAAATGCCGGTAATATTTTCTATCTGGTCGCTGATGGAGCCCAGCAATCTCAGGGTGCGTTTTTTCACATCGGGGTGATCAGAAAGCACCAGGCGCTGCAAATGCTGTACCGACAGCATCATGGGCGTAAGCGGGTTCCGGATCTCGTGGGCCAGCTGCTTGGCCATATCGCGCCAGGCCGACTGCTTCTCACTGATAGAAAGGGCCTGCTTGCTTTCTTCCAGCTTCCTGAGCATCCGGTTGTATTCACCGGTCAGCAGGCCGATCTCATCCTTGGCATCCCATACGATCTCTTTATTCTGCTGGTTAAAGTTCACCGATTTAATTTTATCGGCGATCAGCTTCAGCGGTTCGGTCAGCTTTTTACTGGAAACGAAAGAAAATGTATACAGGAAGATAAAGATCACCAGGAATGCTATCAGGAGGGTCTGCCCGATCTGCTTGGTCCACGACTCTACCGCGGTTTGCGCATCCATATAATTCAGGCCGGCAATGCAGGTCAGGTTATCGGCGCTCCCCTTCACCGGCACAAAAGCGGTTTTGGAAGATATCTTGTCCTGGAAGTCATCCAGCAGCACCACCGGCTCACCGTCGTTCTTGATAGCCGCAAAGGCCACGGGATTGATATACAGCGGTTTTTCCAGGTTCTGGTACGGGATAGACGAGGAATAAAACAAGGTGCCGTTCAGGTCATACAGGTTAATATCGACCGATGAGCTGCGGGAAAGATTATCCAGGTTATTCCGGAGGTCTCTTCGTGAGAATTTTCCCGTTTCAAAATTTTGCCCGTAGATATTCAGCACTTCCGATATATTGAGCGATGTAGCCAGTATGGAGTCGTTCCGGATATCGGAGAACATATTTTTTATGATGATGGCGCCGATCACCATGATAATGGTCAGGGGCAGGAGAAAGGCTCCGTTCAGGTAGAGCTGGATTTTCCCCGATAAATTCATCTGGTAACGCCTGAAATCATTGAAAAAGCCCATAAAGATCAGCAATCCCATCACCCCGATCAGCGACACGAAAAAGAGGAAGGAGAAATTGGCCAGGATATCCTTATAAAGCTCTTTCTTTTCAGACACTACAATGATCTTGTCCCCGTCTCCTTTCCTGGCCAGGTGAGAATACCCTTTATACATGGATTCTTTCTCAAAAATACCCAGGTTGCCTGCCAGCACCGAATCAAAAATACGCCTGTAATTGTAATTGCCATACTGGAAAACGAGGTCGCCCGTAGAATCAAAAACCCCGTAGCTGTAATACCGGGTGAACGGGTTATGGGATACCCGTTTCATCTGCAGCAGGGTTTTCAGGGTCAGGTTACTGCTTCTGTTCGGGTAAAGCCTGAAAACAGCAGTTCCAAACTTATGATCTTCTTCTTTTATCTCATGAATGAGGGTATAATACGAGGTTTGACCCGAATTACGGGTGAGGTAAAGATTGGGGTAATCTGTAGGGTCAGACTCTCCCAGGGCATGGTGTGTTAAGGTACTCAGGCCATGTATTTTATGAGGAGCTACTTCTATACCTGCAGAGTCAAAGACCTCGTAAGTGACCAGGAAAGGATCCAGGAAGCTATTGTAGAGCTCCTGCCTTATCACTTCATCTGTCTCCTGGTAGGTCTTCTCTCCCTTCAGCAGGTTTTGAAACAGGTCTGATTTGCCGAGCAATACACTCAGCTGGTGAATCTGTCTTTCCAGGCGCCTGTCTTTGCCGCTCATATAGTTTTCGGCAAAGTTTTCCTTTTCCATCCGGCTGCGCTGTGTGTCTTTCTGAAACAGCACACAGAAGAGGATCAGCGTATAGGCAAAAGCACCTATGATATAATACACGTAGGTGAAAGAACGGAGGCGGTAGAAATACCGGGGCAGGCGTAAGAGGTATACAATGAGCAGGAATACGCTGCTGGTAATCACCACCGGCCCCCAGCCGAGCGCATAGATAAGAAAAATACCTGCTACCGTTCCGTAGGCCCAGTAAAAGGTTCCTTTGCGGTATTCCGGCTGAAGCCGCTTATATACATTGGCTATGGAGTGCGTGGTCAGGAAATAAACACCTAGGAGTATAAAAAGATACACGTACATGGTATCTTTCACATTGCCGAGATAGAAGCTCATCGAGTAATGATTCTCAATCAGGCTTTCCTGGTAGGTATGATCGATTAACCACCATACTGCCCGGCCCAGGCCAAACATAAACAGCACACACAGCAAAGACAGGCCATTGCGCATAAAAGAGCTCATACCTTCCAGGTTCAGGTAAAGCAATGCCCGGTATTGTGCCAGGGAGAATTTGGTCAGGATGATCAGTATGCAGAGCGTGTCAATGAAGAGATTCCCATAAAAGATATCGATCAGTTTGTTCGGAAAGAATATCCACGGCAGGTTGAAATAACGCATCAGCAGCCGCAAAACCAGGAAAGAAGTTCCCATCAGTAAACCCGCGGTCAGGTAACGGTGCGTATTGGATAAGAGGATAGACCGGGTATAAAGAAAATACCATATCAGCAAAATTCCCAGCGTGATCATGATGACGCTGAAAGGCGCCACCGCCAGGCTCAGATGACGCAGGTCTCCCTTAACCTGCGTATAGAAAACGGCCTTCCCGTCTGCTGACCGTACGGTGAGGGCGCCGGGAAAAGCATCTGCCGAGATTTTTTCAGGTTTTATAAAGAAAACAGATGCATTAAAGGGAGGAGCCTTAAAGTTATTTATATAGTTTTCATCGTGCAGCAGGGGAACCACACTTACAATATCATAGTGACTGGTTTTATATGTCACGGGAGTCCTGACCATCACCGAGGGCTCTTTTTCACTGATGAAGAAATTTTCACCGTTCACCAGCAGTACGTCATTGTACGAAGGGATATGATTGTTGCATGACCAGTAGATCAGCTTACCGTTGGCAAAAACAAAATAAGGGTAGGAAGCAGGAACACTCAGCCCTTTAAAAGTTACCGCTTTACCGGTACCGGTCAGCATCCGGATATGGACATGAGTTTTCCTGACCAGGTTAATCTCACGGCTGTAATTCTTCTGCAAAACAGAAGCATAAGTTTTCTCTTCCTGGTAGTTATGGCCAAATATGCCAAATATTAACAGCAAAACGCCCGTAACAAGCACGGCCAGCCTGTTAATGTATTTCATAGCTTTCTTGACTAAATTTTTAGGCTATATTTAAAAGCACGTCTAAATATAGGCGATTTATTTCTAATTATCAGTACCGGTTTCCGCTATATCTTCCAATTATTTTCAACAGCTGCAGAAAATAACCGGTTTGCAATCCAATCAATCTGAAACGCGAAAAACCAGTAAACTGCAACCGACAAAAAAAAGTTCACTTTTTTTCTCCGGGGCTTCTATCTTCTTCCCTTACAGCCCACTGAAGATCAATACCTGAATTTGGTTTCTATCCAGAGGGCAGCCAGGCAGGTAAGAAAAGCCAGGTACCATGCAGTAGCAGCCAGGGGCTGGCCGCGGGGGGCCGCCGGGCCTTCGGGTGTATTGGCCTTCAGCCAGGCCTTCCAACGTTCTGCCGCGGCTAAAGGCGGGTCTTCCACATACACTTCTCCTGCAGGGTCCAGGGTGGTCCAGCCCGTATCTGCAAAGGTATATGTTCCTGATTTTTTTAGCGGGTTAACGGGAGATTCTCCCAGGTAAAGGGTATCGTTAGCGGGTGTCATCCGGCTTTCAGCGCTGAGCCGGGTAATTTCTACCGGAAGAGCCCTGAAAACGGGCGCCGGCACCCGCACTTTTGTACTGTCTGCATTGCGGAGGGCGGCCATAACGGCAGTCCACACTTCACTATAGGTCAGTGTATCACCGCTCAGCCGGGCAGGAAAGGTCTCATTCAGCAAGCTCACGGCCACCAGCCCCCCGTTTTTCTGGAAGAATACGGGCCATTCGCCTACCTGCCGCTGGTTAGGCCGGGCATTCAGCGTAAAGGGAAAAGCCGTAAGCCCGTTTTTTAAAGGGAGAGACTCAAGGGCAGAGGTCCGCTGTGCTGAGAAAGCGGCACCCGTGGCCCGGTTGATGCGGGAAAGGGCGTCCGGCACGTTTTCCAGGCCAAAGAAAAGCACGCTTCTCCCTTCAATGATCGCCTTCTTTACACGTGTATCCGCTGCGTGGGCCGGGGTAGCTATAACCAGGTCGGCAGCCGTTTTTTCCGGAGCCTTGTTGACATAACTTTCGTACAGGGCCGATTGAGCCACTGGCGTTGAGATTTCAACCCGGTGGCTGCGGGCGCCCAGCCACTCTGCCAGGATACGGCTTTCAAAATCCGGGTTATCGATAAGCAGCGCGATGTTCAGCGGCCGGGCCGGCTGAGCATAAAACGGGATGTCCTGCAAAGGCTGCTTTTCCAGTTGAAGCGAAACCGAGTTCCGACCCTCTGCAAATACCGGGAACGACAGTTGAAAAGCATTAAATCCTTTTTGCAGTGAAAGGCTGTCGAGGGTTTTCTCCCCGTAAACCAGCCTTATTTTTGCAGGATCCGTGAGGCTGATCTTGCCGGTAACCGTCTGCCGTTCACCCTGCTGCACCATTCCCTGCCAGTGAATTTCCTGCAGGGTTCCGGGCCTGAAATACGGTATCCACTCCACTTCACTCCCGGCCAGGCGGCTTAAGAGCTGCGGTTCGGCCTCCTGGCCCAGGAAGAAAAGCTTATAGGATCCGTACTGCACAAATTTCTTTTTGAATTCTTTATACGAGATTACCCGTTTGATGCCCCGGGCCATCTGAACCGAGTCTGTCACTTCTGCCGGTATGCCGGCATCACGAACCAGGAGCGTGCCATCGCCCTGCTGTACCGGCCACACCGGTTGAAGCAGGAACAAAACCGCCAACAGGAAAAGCAGGGTATTCAGCAGGATCTTAACGTTCCGCTGCCGGGCACTCAGCGACTTCATACGTACCAGCTTCAGGATAACGGCCACGCCCATGGCCAGCAGCAAACCCGAAAGAAGCCGGCCTGTCAGGGGTTCTATGAAAAGAGAACTGAGTATCATTCGCTTACAACAGGTTTTTCCAGAATAATTTTTCCAATTGCTTTTCACCAAAGCCCGCAGGCGGCAAGGCACTTTTCTGAACGGCACTTATCGTAAACAGTCCTGTTTTCAGGATAGCTTTTTCCTGTGCCGTCAATGCCTGGTCGTTCAACAGCTTCTGAAGCAGGGTCAGCAGCTTCCATTTATCAAGACCCGCGTTAACCACAGCAGCACTGATCTGCCGGCTGAGCAGTGCCACGTCCTGCTTCTGTACCGCTGAAAGTGCGTCATCCGACTCCAGGAAACCAGCCACCTGCCCGGCCAGCCGGCTGACCTGTTCACGGCTCAGCTGCACCTCTGACCGGAAGCCGCGGTTAAATTTTTTCAGCTCTCCTTTCATCCGCAGCTCTTTTTCTTTGATCGGTGGCGGATCATAGCTGGTTTTGGCTATAAAAACCCGCGCTTTCTGCTGTACTTCTTTCAGCAATTCCAGGGCTTTATTTTCATACGGAAGCGCTTTTTCCGGCTCGTAAAGCCGCAAATGCAACTCCGACTGCCACATGTTCTCAAGAGCGGTTTTAAGAATACTGCGCGTAGATTGTTCGTAGAAGGTGTTGGTTTCGGCATCGTCATGCGAATGCACATAGGCCTCCAGGAGCTCGGCAAGCGGATCTTTGCTGCCTTCCAAGGCCGGAGAAGCGGGTTTTCCATGATCGTGTCCATGATCGTGATCGTGGTCATGATGTTCTTCTTCTTCGCTGTCATGCTTATGAATAAAGCCTTCCAGCGGGTTGTCACTGTCCGTGTGCCCGTGATCGCCTATAGAGGTTTCATATTCTTCTCCCAGGTATTGTCCGTACCGGATACGGAGGGCTTTCTGGTCAAACCCGATGTCGTTCGAGACGGCATTAAACCGGGTCTTTTCCATTTTATTCCGCATGGCGATCAGCTTCTCCGTATCTATGATGATCTGTCGCTGGCTCCTGAAATACTCCGGCAGAATATTGACCGCCATGGTAGCCAGCTCGCTTTCATTCAGCGCCGCCGTATCTTTATAGACCAGGAAGTAGGTATCCGATTTACTGAAGTTCGGCTCCGGGGTTTTGTTGTCTACAGCGGCCCAGTAATAGTACAATTCATCACCGGGAGCAAAATTGAGCGCTTTCAGGTCAATGGTGGCCGATACATTCCGGCTCTTAAAAGCCGTTTGGCTAACCGGCAGGCGCACTTCCCGGAATTTTACATTTTCGCCCGAACCGCGCGCCACGGTAGCTACCATATACACCTGCTTCACGAGGAAGTCATCGGATATCCTGGCTGCCACCGGGAGGCTTTCCGGATCTTTCAGGAAATGAAAACGGTACAACTCCCGTGAGGCCGGCTCTATGCGGGGAGCCGCATCTATCAGGGCTTCCAGCCGGTAATAATCCGACTGGTACACCAGTGAATCTTTCCAATATGCCCGGATGGCGTACAAGCCTGAGGCCGACAGCCGGTCGGTATACTCAAAAAATGCGTCCTTCCTGGTGAACGCCAGCTCTTCGCCCCGGCTGTTGTTCAGCGTGACCTTCAGGTTATCTGAGCCGGAGAAGCCAACGCGCCAACGCAAAACCGTGCCGGCCACAGAAGAAATGTTCAGATCCCGGCTGCTTTTTTCAGGTAATAGGGTATATGCCGGTGGCGTGATCCGTACCTCCGCATTCCTGAAACCCGGAACAGGCGGCGAAATACGCTCTGTTTCTTCTTTTCCCGCCGGCTGTACAGAAGAAGCCACAGGTTTGTTTTTCCAACCCGGGAAAAACGCATATACCCCCCAGGCCAGGAGAAGCGCCGGCACAAACGGCCATACGCCGTCATACCATACCTGCGGGGCCTTCCTGTGCTCCATTTGCCGGCCCAGCCTTTCCAGCTGAAGCTGTTCGGCCCCGTTGGGCCGGGCTACGTTCAGCAGCTCCAGGCTGTATTCAGCATCTTCTACCCGGTCATGCAGGATCCGGAGGGCCAGCGGCCGCTTATTTTCAACAGGCTTCAGGAAGAAGGCCCCCGCCAGGAACCCCGTCAGCGCTGCCAGCAGGCTCAGGGCGGGCCGCTGCCCGAGCGCCTGCACCACAAGACCGGCCGATACACCGGCCAGCAGGCAGCGAATCCATGCCGAAACATGGAGCTGGAACCGGACTGACGATATGATTCGGTTAATATGATTCATGCGTTTTTCTGTATAGCTAACCACCGTTCCGCACCCAGTGTCAAAACAAAAAGGATAAGAATAACAGCCGGAAACGGCCCGCTGGCCTGTGAAGCCTGCCTTTCGGCAAATTTATTGCGCAGCTGCTGCGTGCTGAGTGTTTCCGCCGGTGCCTGCGGCATCAGCGCATCCAGGATGATCTCCGGAAGCTCCCCGTTAAAAACGGCATCGGAGCTTTCGGGGTTTAACAGCTCATTAAACCAGCGCACCGTACGGCCCGTTACCGTCTGTTCCACCGGCAAAGCCGCCGCTCCTGAAACCAGGTTCACGCGGGCCGACGAGTCGGGCCGGTGGGTAAACGCCAGGTCATATACCCGGCCGGGCTTGCGCTGATCATCTACCTCGAAACGAATTCCGTACGCTTCTGTAATGGCCCGGAGTGCCGCAGGAATACTCTCTTCCCCGCTTTCCAGCAATACTTTTACAGGCAATTCCCTTTCTTTTATCCCGGTGTTTAAGCGCTCACCTCCGGGTTGGCCGGAAACCGGTTTGACCGTATGGAGCGTATAAGGTGCCGGCAGGTAAACCTGTGTAAAACGGGTAAAATCATCGGTGCCGGCCAGGTAGATTTCTGTCTTTCCCGTTATTTTTACCTTGTTGATCCCGGCCTGGAGGTCGGTGTGCTTCCCGTCAGGCAGCGAAGCAAGGTCTGTTACCGGCTCACCGGTAAACCAGAAACGTTTTTCTCCCCGCTTCCCGGCTTCTTCCAGCTCAAACCGGAAATTTTCCACCACCTCCTTTTTCGGTTGTATCCAGTGAATTTTCTCCTGTTTATCCGCAACTCTCTTCAGTAAGGGTTCACTTAAGCAAAGCACCAGTAAAATCAGCAGTAGGCAGCGCAAAAGCAGCAAAAGGAGGTTTTCCAGGCGCATTCCCCTTGATTTTTGCAGCACTACATCGCTCAGCCAGCGGCTGGCCGCCCACGGCAGCTCCTCCCCTCTCTTCTGGTGCCAGAAGTGGAGAAGAACGGGAAGGCCCACAGCCAGCGCCCCCCAAAGTATGCCGGGGTTCAGGAATTCCATGTGCTTATTGTTTTCAGGGCTTCCGAGATGACTCCGGCCAGCGGCGTGTCGAGCGATGCCCTGACCAGGTGAACGTGAGGAAGCTTCAGCTCTTCTTCCAGCGCAGCCAGGTAGCCTGAAAAAGCCGCCCGGTATTCTTTTCGCACACTTTCTGCTTCCATTTCCAATTCTTTGCCCGTTTCGAGATCTTTAAAACGATAAAATCCTTTGAGGTTGAAATCCAGCTCCTCCCGGCCCAGCACCTGGATGATCAGGATCTGCCGGTACGGTGAAGCCGTTTTGGCTACCAGGTCTGCCCATTCGTTACCGGCCTGCAAAAGATCCGATACCAGGATGAGCAGTTCTTTCTGGTTGTGATGAAATTCAGGAAAAGGCCCTTCGCCCTGCTTTCCTTCCGCCACCGCATTTTCAAGGTGGTACAGGATCCGGTAGAACGCGTTCTTCCCTTCTTTGACCAACAGCCCGGGCTTTCCTTCCTTTACTGTATAAAAGCTTATGGGGTCATTTTGCCGGTAGGCCATATACGCCAGCGAAGCCAGCAGCACCTTGCTGTAATCCAGGCGGCTGATCCCCCCTTCGCTATAATTCATGGAGCCTGACAGGTCAAGCACCAGACGGATATGCAGATGACTTTCCGTGGCCGATTCTTTCACCAGGTACCTGCCTGAGCGGGCATACAATTTCCAGTCCACCCGCCGCAGGTCGTCTCCCGGAAAGTAGGGCCGGTACTGTTCAAACTCGGTTCCTGTGCCGGTACGCCTGCTCTGGTGAACTCCCAGCAGCAGCCGGTCACTGATCACCCGGGCCGCCAGCTGTAAATTATTCAGCCTGACAAGTTCAGTGATATCCATGGGTAAGCTCTTCTATCACGCGGTCTGCAGAAATACCTTCCGCCTCTGCTTTGAAGTTCAGCGCTATACGGTGCCGTAACACCGGGAAAGCCAGCGTCTTTATATCTTCGGGGATCACGGAAAAACGACCGTGCAATACAGCCCGGGCCTTGGAGCACAGCACCAGGGCCTGGCCGGCACGGGGGCCTGCTCCCCAGTCGCACCACTGCTTAACAAAGGCCGATGGGCTGCTTTCAGGCCGGGTAGAGCGTACCAGGGTATTTACTCTTTCCGCCAGCTCATCGCTGATATGCACCTGCCGGGTCAGCTCCTGCAGCTCCAGGATATCTTCGCCGGACAGCACACTTTTAAGGTCTGCTTTTTTTACGCCCGTTGTATTCTTGAGCACCATCAGCTCTTCCTTCTCTGAAGGATACCCCAGCCTGATGTACAAAAGAAAGCGATCAAGCTGAGCCTCAGGCAGCGGGTAGGTACCTGCCTGCTCAATGGGGTTCTGGGTGGCAATGATAAAAAACGGGGCCGGCAGGTCATGCGTAGTGCCCGAATAGGTCACTTTGTACTCCTGCATGGCCTCCAGGAGAGCCGACTGGGTTTTGGGAGGCGTACGGTTGATCTCGTCTGCCAGGACAATGTTGGCAAAGACGGGTCCGCGGGTAAACCGGAAAAACTTCCGCCCGGCCTCTTCTTCCATCACCTCCGTACCGATGATATCACCCGGCATGAGGTCAGGCGTAAACTGGATACGCTTAAACTTCATTTCCAGGGCATCTGACAGGGTTTTCACCATCAATGTCTTGGCCAGCCCGGGTACTCCTTCCAGCAGGCAGTGCCCGCCTGCCAGCAAGGCTATCATGATTTCATCAATGGCTTCTTCCTGCCCTACAATTACTTTAGCAATTTCTTTCTTTAAATCAGGTAGTTTGGCCACCAGGCCTTTATAATGTTCCAATGTTCTCAAACCGTTAATGCATACTTGATGATGTTGACTCCGAATTTTGTATTGTCTTCCATGAGCCAGCGTTTATTTCTAAAATCGTAATCCCATTCGCATCCGTAATCTTTGTTGCTGTAAAGCACACCTATACGCCCGTTCACTTCTATTGCCTTCAGGTAATCGTGCACAAGATCATCACCCCAGCCGTTCAGCTCAAAGCTGGTGGTAGGGGGGCCGTCAAACTCAAAAAAACAGGTATAGATCGGGTGATCATTCGGTATTTTACGGAGGGCATCCTGACCGAAGGTCCGGGCCATTTCCTGCTCGAATGATTTCGCAAAAAGGCCGTCAATGTCGTGATTACAGTCATCTACAAATACAAAGCCCCCGTTTTTGACATAGCGCCGGAAATGATCGCGCTCTTCTGCCGAGAACTCTACCAGCTTATGACCGCTCAGGTAACAGAACGGACTTTTGAAAATCTCGTTACTACTCAGCTGTACTACCTTTTCCTTCTCGTCTACAGGAATGGTCGTGTACTCTACCAGGGAATGCAGGAGATTGGAAGGCATGCGCTGATCCGTATCCCAATTGCCTGATGTGTATTGTATTCTGGTAAAAACAAAAGGTTTCAAAAGTCCGTACTATTTACTTTACACCGCATCTGACAGGGAAGAGAAAGTAAACTCCCTGATCTTCATCGGCGGCACCATATAACTTTGGTTCGATTCCGTGCTGACCACCCGCTCGGATTTACCCAGCGTTTCCAGGTTATTCAGCATGATAATCGGACTTTCATTAAAACGGAAATTCTTGACCGGATGTTTGATTTTCCCGTCTTCAATATAAAATGTACCGTCACGGGTAAGGCCCGTCAGCAGCAGGGTCTGCGGATCTACCGGCCGGATGTACCACAGCTTGGTCACCAGGATTCCCTTCTTCGTATTCCGGATCATTTCTTCCAGGGTGGCGGCGCCTCCTTCCATGATCATGTTGCCGGGATAAGGCACGGGCTTCACCCCTTTCTGCTGCGCCCAGAACCGCGAATAGGCCAGGTTCTTTACCACACCTTTTTCAATCCAGGACACCCGGTTCTGCGCCTGCCCGTCGCCTGACCACGGTGAAGCGGGCAGATCGGGGTGTGAAGGATCCGAATAAATGCTAACGCGTTCATCCACGATCTTCTCTCCCAGGCGGGTTTTACCGCCGGGCTTGCTGAACGACGACCGCCCTTCATCAGCAGCGCGGGCATCCATGTCATAATAGAGGTTTTCCAGCAGCACTGCTGCGGCCGTAGGCTCCAGGATAACCGTATATTTCCCGGGCTCAAGGGCTTTTGCCCCTACCGAGCTCCGGGCTTTTTCTACCGCTATCCGGGTAGCTGCCGCAGCATCCAGCTTCGAGAAGTCGTTATATCCCCGGATCACATACCCCGATCCCTTCCCGTCATCGGTTCTCACGGTGAGCGAGAAGTTAACACCGGTACTCGGGTAGTAAGCAAACAGCCCCTTTGAATTCATCATGGCTGAAAAACCGGTCCGGTTTTCCAGGAAGCCGGCAGAGGTCAGCTGATCCTGCCCGGCCAGTGCCAGACTTTGCGCTACGGCCTCTGCACGCAATGCAGGCGTGATGTTGGCCGTTGACTCAAAATAGCCTTTGGATTTCCCGTACGACTGCGGTTCCAGGACACCCATGTATTCGGGGTTTTCCGGTGCCAGGCGGGCCAGCTCTTCCGATCGCCGGACCACTTTCTCCAGTGAGGCATCGTCAAATTCATCAATCGTGGCCACGCCTACTTTCTTTCCGAAAGCCGACTGTACCACCAGGTTCTGGTTGGTCAGGCTGCCACTGGTAGAAACTTCATTGCGGGCATAGCGGATATTTCCCCGCACTTCACCCGACAGGTTCACTTCACATTGATCTGCCCGGGAGAATTTTATGACTTTTTCAAGCAGGGCTTTTGCCTCTGCTTCTGTTAATATTACTGACATGATCCTTAAATTTTACGAGCGGTGTTAATTACATTGACTCCATTAAAACGTGCGGTGGAACTGCCGTGCGAAACGGCGCTCACCTGTTCCGGTTGCCCTTTCCCGTCAAAGAAAGAGCCGCCCAGGCGAAAATCGCGTTCATCACAGATTTTCACACATGAGTTCCAGAACTCCTGCGTATTCGACTGGTAGGCCACGTCTTTCAGCATGCCTGTAATTTCGCCGTCTTTGATCTCATAAAACAGCTGTCCGCCAAACTGGAAGTTATACCGTTGCTGATCAATAGAGAACGAACCGTCACCAATAATATAAATTCCTTTTTTCACATCTTTGATCATCTCTTTCACCGAAAGGGGCTCCTTACCCGGTGCAAGGGAAACATTGGGCATGCGCTGGAACTGTACCGAGCTCCAACTGTCGGCGTAGCAGCATCCGTGTGACTCGTTTTCCCCTAAAATATGCACCTGGTCACGAATGGCCTCGTAGTTGACCAGCGTACCGTCTTTCACCAGGTCCCAACGTTTGGTTTTCACCCCTTCGTCGTCCCAGCCTACGGCGCCCAGCGAGCCTTCCCGGGTTTTGTCGGCATAGAGTGTCACCTGCGGGCTTCCGTAATTGAAATTCCCTGATTTGAGCTTGTCGAGCGTAGCAAAAGAAGTGCCTGCAAAGTTGGCTTCATAGCCCAGCACGCGGTCCAGCTCAAGCGGGTGCCCCACTGACTCGTGGATGGTGAGCCACAAATGCGAGGGATCCAGCACCAGGTCATATTTGCCGGCCTCCACCGACTTGGCAGAAAGCTTTTCTTTGGCCTGCTGTGCAGCGGCCACCACATCTTCCAGCATATCGTACCCTTTGTTATACCGGGTGGTGATGCCGGTTATCTTATCGGCCGGGTTGGTCTGCAGGTAATCGTAACCCATACCCATGGGAGCGCTCAGCGACTGGCGGGTCTCAAATTTCCCGGTTTTGGGATCAATGCAGGTCACCGCAAAAATGGGCCACATGCGGTGAACATCCTGGTCAATATACGAGCCGTCAGAAGAGGCAAAGTATTTCTGCTCATTCACCATGAACAGGATGGAGTTCACGTAATTGGCTCCGTTCTTCAGCGCCGCGTCATTGACGCCCAGCAACAGGTCTACCTTTTCCTGGATAGGCACTTCAAACGCATTTCGCCCGATAGGGGCTTTCCAGCTGACTTCACCAAAGCCTTTTTGCGGAGCCAGGATAACCGGGCTCTTCATCAGCCGCGCATTGGCCCGGGCAATAGCCACGGCCTCTTCAGCGGCCCTGGCGGTGTCTTTTTCGGTTTTGGCGTCTACAATGGCGGCAAAACCCCAGCAACCATCGGCAATCACCCGTACGCCCACCCCGTATGATTCGGTATTGACGATGTTCTGTACCTTGTCTTCCCGCGTGATCACATACTGGTTAAGGTAACGCCCGATGCGCACATCGGTATAGGTAGCGCCCTTTGACTTTGCCGCGTTCAGCGCAGCATCAGCCAGGCGTTTTTTCACGGCCACGTCTACCCCCGAATCCAGGAAAGATTCTGGAGATACCGCATGGCCCAGGACAGGAATCATCATCATTCCGCCGATTCCCATTCCTGACAGCTGGATAAAGTCTCTTCTTTTCAATGTTTTATTGTTTAACAGGTAAAGGTATAAATATAAGTATGCTTTTTCATGTATAAAAGCCTTCAGCAATATGCTTTTACGGCAGCAGAGGGCTAACGCCTGAAAACGTCGCCGCCACCGGCCGGAAGCATATTGCTGAAGGCAGATGCCTTATACGGCATCCGATAAGCTGGAAAACGTAAAATCACGGATCTTCAGCGGCGGAATCATGCTTCCTCCTACCCGCACCGATTTACCCACGGCCTCCACGTTATTCAGCATAATTACGGGGCTTTCGTTAAAGCGGAAGTTCTTGATCGGGTGCTTGATCTTACCGTCTTCAATATAAAATGTTCCGTCTCTCGTCAGGCCCGTATACAGCTGGGTTTGCGGGTCTACTGCCCGGATGTACCAGAAGCGGGTAACCAGGATACCTTTCTTGGTCCCTTTGATCAGATCGGCCAGTGACTCGTTTCCGCCTTCCATAATAAATCCAAACGGAGGCGGAAGGTCTTTAACACCCTGCTTCTGCGCCCAGAAACGGGAGTAAGCCAGGTTTTTCACTACTCCTTTTTCTACCCAGGTGGTTTTTTCCCTCGGACGGCCGTCCATGAAAAATCCTGATTTCGGGATATCCGGATGGGCAGGATCGGAAATAATGGTTACCCGCTCGTCAAAAAGCTTTTCGCCCAAACGGGTACCTCCTCCTTTCTTACTCAGGAAACTCCGGCCTTCATCAGCATTACGGGCATCAAAGCTACGCATCATGTTCTGAATGAGCTCTGCTCCTGCTACCGGCTCAAGGATCACCGTATATTTACCCGGCTCCAATGCCACCGCTCCTTTCGAAGCCAGGGCTTTCTGGGCGGCCACCTCGGTAGAGGCTCCCGCATTCAGCTTGCTGACATCGTTGTAATCCTGAATAGCGTACCCTGAACCCAATCCGTCATCTGTTCTTACCGTAACCGAAAAATCTACCGAAGTAGAACGGTTGTAGGCAAACAATCCTTTGCTGTTTCCCATGGCCATGAACCCGGCAGAGTCTTCCAGGTACCCGGCAGAGGTCAGGTTCCTCTTTTTGCATATCTCGATGCTGTCAAGGGCTGCTTTCGCACGGTATTCCGGGTCTATGGCCGCCGTAGAGGCTGCATACGTTGCCTCTACGTCGATATACTGCTGAGGCCCCAGCATAGGTACATATTCAGGATTTTCAGGAGCAAGCCGCGCAATCTCTTCTGCCCGGCGTACGGTTTTTTCGAGCGACTGATCATCAAATTCATTGATGGTAGCGGTACCTGAACGCTTACCAAAAACGGAGGTAACGGCCAGCGAGAGATTGGTAGATTCCCCGCTGGTAGAGACGGTATTGCGTGCATACCGGATATTCCCGGTCTTGCTGCCGTTCAGGCTTACTGCGGTTTCATCGGCTTTAGCAAACGACAAAACCTTATCTATAATTTTCTTTGCTTCTTCTTTGCTTAAAATTGCCATGATCGTTTAGATTTTTCGTCCGGTATTAATAACATTTACGCCGTTAAAACGGGTAGTGGAGCAACCGTGCGACACGGCACTAACCTGCGAGGGTTGTCCTTTCCCGTCAAAAAACGATCCGAACGTACGGTAATCATCCTTGTCACAGATCTGGGCACAGGAGTTCCAGAATTCCTGGGTATTCGATTGGTAGGCCACGTCATCGAGCATCCCGGCAATCTCGCCGTTTTTGATCTCATAGAACAGCTGCCCGCCGAACTGGAAGTTATAACGCTGCTGGTCAATGGAATAAGAACCGCGACCGATAATATAAATGCCTTTCTCCACGCCTTTGATCATTTCGTGCACATTCAGCTTCTGCTTGCCGGGCTGCAGCGATACATTCGGCATACGCTGAAACTGTACCGAGCTCCAGTCGTCGGCATAGCAGCATCCGTGCGATTCTTTCTCACCCAATATGCCTACCTGGTCGCGGGTAGCCTGGTAGTTCACCAGTATACCGTCTTTGATGAGATCCCATTGCTTGCAGGGAACGCCCTCATCGTCATACCCTACACATCCCAATGTATGCGGCTGGGTCTTATCGGCTACAATATTCACCAGCGGGCTTCCGTAGTTGAACGACTTTGACCGCCATTTGTCAAGCGTGGCAAAGCTGGTTCCGGCATAGTTGGCTTCGTAGCCCAGCACCCTGTCGAGCTCGGTAGGGTGACCCACCGACTCATGAATGGTCAGGCCCAGGTGATTCGGATCCAGCACCAGGTCATATTTACCGGGCTCTACCGATTTGGCCGTTACTTTCTCTTTCGACTGCTTAGCGGCCAGGATGGCATCTTCTGTCATATCGTACGAGTTACGATACCCCACCAGGCCGTTAGGTCCGGCAATTTTCTCTGAGGCCAGCCCGTCCAGGTATTCATACCCCATACCCATAGGTGAGCTGAGAGCATCACGTGTCTTGAATTTCCCGGCGGCCTTATCTACTACGGTTACGGTAAAAGTAGGCCAGATCCGGTGGATATCCTGGTCAATATACGAGCCGTCTGTAGAAGCAAAATACTTCTGCTCATTGATCTGGAAAAGGTTAGAGGTTACAAAGGCCGCACCGTTTTGCATGGCCTGGTTGTTAACATTCAGCAGCAGGTCTATTTTTTCCTGAACAGGCACCTGGAATGCATTCTTTCGGATGGGAGTATTCCAGACTACCTCTCCTACGCCCTTCTGAGGAGCCAGGTTTACGGGTTCGGTCTGGATACGGGAGTTAGCTCTGGCAATGGCCACCGCCGTTTCGGCACATCTGGCCACACCGTCGGTGGTGACGTCACTGGTGGCGGCAAATCCCCACGTGCCGTTGACAATCACCCGGATACCTACGCCATACGACTCGGCATTGGCGATGTTCTGCACATTTTTTTCCCGTGTAAAAAGGTATTGCTGCAGGTAGCGGCCTATCCGTACGTCAGAATAGGTAGCTCCTTTGGCCCTGGCGGCATTCAGCGCCACATCAGCCAGTCGTTTTTTGAGGGCCCGGTCAGCGGCAGGCTCCAGCAGCTCCTCGAGGGTCACCGGCCGGCCGATCACAGGAATAGAAGATCCCAGAATGGCGCCCACGCCCATCCCGGACCATTGAATAAAGTCCCGTCTCTTCATAGTCATTTTGGGTTGTTAAAGAATACTTAAAAGTATCAACAAAGATGCAAATAGCTGCACATTTCCGGGAGAAAAAAATAATCTGAAAGATGAAAGCCGTGTTTTGGTAGATCAGGGCGTAATTTCAATACCTGCCAATTCCCGGTGGACAACACTACGGGCTACATTTGCATGGTACTCGGAAATGACCTTTTCGTGGATACCCGGGTAGATCCGCCGGTCCCTGAATTTCGATTTGCTTTTGTAATATGTTTCGTGAGTAACTTCCGTGAAGCCTTCGGGGGTTTCTCTGAGGCTGATGAACTGGCTTCCTTCTGAGGCGCCTTTTTTCATATAGCATATCTGCAGGCTTTTATGCAAATCATCTATCGCCACCACTTTATGGGCTACAGCCAGCTTGTAAAGCCCTTTCAGCAAGCGTAACTGGATAAAGATGATCTGGCCCGCTTTCATACCTCCATACGGGGCATCGGCATATACCAGGGGTTTTTCTGCAGAATCAAAAAGCACACCGAACGAGACCAGCTTTCCGCCCCAGCACTGTTTGGGGCTGCTGTTGCGATAGGCATCCCACACCTCATCGGGCCGTGCTTTTACCAGGAAGGTCTTGGTATTTTTGGAATACCCCCCGCCCTCAGCGAAGCAGGCCGTTTCCAGTCCGTTAAAATCTTTCTGGGACGACAGGTGGTTTTCCGTCATCAGCTTGCGTACTTTCCGCTGCTTTATCCGGGAGAAATCAATGAGCTGACCTTCGGCAGAAACCACAAGACAGAGCAGAATACAACAAACCAATAATTTAATCATGAAGAGGTAAGATTCGGGACAGGCAAGGTGCTTATCCCTTATACCCCGGTAAAATATTCATAATATTAAATATTTTATTTTTGAAATCCAATTTTCTAACCGAAATTTTAACGACTGCTTTCTTTTCCTTCAAAACTTTCCAATTCTTTTTTTACTTCTTCCAGTAACTGCTTTTCAGTGGGAAGGTAGAGCTCATATTGGCTGGCAATGATCTGTTTTTGGTTTTCCGGCAATGTAAAGCGAACCACCGTATCGTTTTTGCCTGCACATAGCAGAATCCCTATCGTCGGATTTTCATGCGGCAGTTTTTCTACGCGGTCATAGTAATTGACATACATTTGAAGTTGTCCTATATGCTGGTGGGTGAGCCGGGTTGTTTTAAGCTCTATAATCACAAAACACTGCATTAAGCGGTTATAAAAGACCAGGTCAGCAAAAAACTCATCCCCTTCCAGGTGTATTCTTTTTTGCCTTGCCACAAACGAAAAACCGTTGCCCAGCTCTAATAAAAAATCCTGTAAGTGTGAAAGGATAGCCCCTTCCATGTCTTTTTCATAAAAGGAAGATTCTCTTTTTAATCCTAAAAACTCCAGAACCATCGGATCTTTGATGATTTCGCGGGCATCGGAGGGCTGCTTCTCATTTTTGGCAATTGCCAATATACTTTCCTTGTCATTGCTTAGTAAGAGGCGTTCATACAAACTACTCTGAATCTGTCGCTCTAGTTGCCGGGAAGTCCAGTTATTCTTTACCGACTCTGTAATATAAAATACTCTTTTATCTTCGTTATCAATACTTAAAAGTAGTTTATATTGGGTCCAGCTCAATTGTGTCCGCAGTGCAGACACAATTGGGAAAGTACGGTAAAACTGTCTGTACCAATTTAATTGTCGGTAAGAAAAACCACTTCCAAATTCAGGTTGAAGCTGTTCGGAAAGAAATCTTATCAGGTACGTTCCATAATCTGCCCGGTCTTGTCCCTTTTGCTCTTCCTCAAAGATGCGTTTGCCAATATGCCAGTACATCAGTGTTCGCTGGTGGTCAACAGCACGAATTGCTTTTTCTTTCGATTCGGCAATAATGGATCTGATATCAGTTATGACGGATGGATGAATAAGCATGTTTTAATTGTTTAAGTTGCCCTGCAAAGGTATGAACTAATCTGTCGTCTCTTCTGAATCGTGGATAAGATTTGACAAGGTAAATTCCAGGGAATAAAAAAAAATCCCGTAACGGCCGCCACGGGATTTTTCACTAAAAAGTGCCTGTTTACACGTTAAACCGGAAATGCATCACATCGCCGTCCTGAACTATGTATTCTTTTCCTTCGATACGCAGCTTGCCGGCATCACGGCAGCCCGCTTCGGTTTTGTATTTGATCCTGTCGTCAAAAGAGATCACTTCGGCCTTGATAAATCCTTTTTCAAAATCAGTATGAATCACGCTGGCCGCCTGCGGCGCTTTCCAGCCCTTACCGATAGTCCATGCCCGCACTTCCTGAACACCGGCCGTAAAATAAGTAGCCAGGTTCAGCAGCTTGTAGGCCGACCGGATCAGCTTGTTCAGCCCCGGCTCTTCCATATTGTATTCGGCAAAAAACATGGCTTTATCCTCCGGGTCATCCATTTCGGCAATCTGCGCCTCAATGCTGTTATTCAGCACAATCAGCTCGGCTCCTTCTTCATCTGCTACTTTTTTTAAGGCCTCCGAGTACGGATTACCGGTATGCATAGACGCCTCATCTACGTTTGCCACATAGAGCGTGGGCTTTACCGTCAGCAGGAAGAGGTCACTAACAGCCACCAGCTGCTCTTTGGTCAGGCCCATTCCACGCACATTCTTTCCCTGCTCCAGCCACTGCTTCACCGACTCCAGCACGTCAAGCTCAAACTTTGCCTGGGCATCTCCGCCCACCCGGGCCTGCTTCTGAATCCGCTGGATCTTCTTTTCTACCGATTCCAGGTCTTTCAGCTGAAGCTCGGTATCAATAATTTCTTTATCGGAAACCGGGTTAATCGCTCCTTCCTCACGCAATACATTTTCATCTTCAAAACACCGGACTACATGAATAATGGCGTCTACCTCACGGATGTTACCGAGAAATTTATTTCCCAGCCCTTCTCCGCGGGAGGCCCCCTTCACCAGGCCGGCAATATCAACAATCTCTATCTGCGTAGGAACAATTTTATTGGGGTTTACCAGCTCAGCCAGCTGGTCCAGCCGCTCGTCAGGAACGTCAACCAGGCCCACGTTGGGGTCAATGGTACAGAACCTGTAATTGGAGGCCTGCGCCTTCGCACTAGTGGAAACTGCATTGAATAAAGTGGATTTGCCTACATTGGGTAAACCAACGATCCCTGCCCTTAAAGCCATACGATTCTAAATTTTTTCGCAAAATTACGCTTTTTAGGCGCAAGTTGCTTGGGTTTTTGTAAATTCGTTTTTTTGTGCAGAGGTTTAACCACCCCGGCAGAAAAACAAAAAAACAAATTTACCCAAAAAGTACTTCCCCTACGGCAGCTTCAGGCTATCCGGCCTCCTGGCCGGCAAAGTACGCTCCAGCTTTTCCATATTGATGAGCGAGTCGTTACGAAAACGATTCTTGTAGGCCATGATCGAGTCTATCTCAGCGGTGTTCAGGCTATCGATGCCGGTTTCTTCTACCTCATACGAAGAGCAGCCCAGGTATTCTTTCTGAATTTTTACGGCAGGCTTAGGGAAAGGCCCCGCTACATAACCCAGCGATTTGTCAGAATAAACGCTGTTCATAAATATACCGAAAACCGGTAGCGCTGCTTTGCTTCCTTCTCCCATGCTTCCTTTAAAATGGATACTCCGGTCATCGCCTCCTACCCAAACACCGCACACCAGGTCTTTGGTAAAGCCCACATACCAGGCATCAGAGTTATTAGAGGTGGTACCGGTTTTCCCCGCTACCTGTCCGCCGTTTCTGAAAAGGGCATTGTAATTAAATAACCGTTTGCCGGTACCGCCCGGCTCTTCCACATTTCCGCGCAGCATATACTGCATTAAATAGGCCGATTCAGGGCGAATGGCCTGGTGTTCTGCCGGCTTAAACTCGGCCAGCACTTTGCCGTTACTGTCTTCTATTTTAAATACCAGGATGGGCTCGCGGTAGGTACCTTCGTTCAGGAAGATCCCATAAGCTGCTACCAGCTCGTAGAGCGATACGTCTGACGTACCCAGCCCGATAGACGTCACATTATCAAGCGGAGAGGTAATTCCCATCTTTTTGGCATATTCAATCACACCTTTGGGCTTCATCTCACCGGTCAGCTGTACGGCTACCGTGTTTATGGAGCGGGCCAGCGCCGACCTTAACGTAAGATTGGCTCCCGAATAAACCCCGTTGGCATTGCGGGGGCGCCATACTTTCTCTACCCCGTCTTCTTTCCATTTGAACTCCACCATCTTGTCCTGGCGCCGGTCGCAGGGGCCCAGATCCAGCGGACCGTCTATAGCCGCCGTATACACCACCGGCTTGAAAACCGAGCCGGGTTGCCGCCTGCCCTGCCGTACATGGTCATATTTGAAATGGTCGAAGTCTACCCCGCCCACCCAGGCCTTGATAAACCCGGAGTACGGATCATACGCCATCATTCCCGCCTGGAGGAAGCGCTTATAATACCGGAGAGAATCCATATGGCTGATCTCCTGCTCTATAGGGCCTTTCCAGCTGAACAGCTTCATCCGCATGGGTTTGTTCATATAATAGTTGATCGAATCCAGGTTACCGGCATATTTCGCTTCCAGCTGCTGGTAAAAACGGGTTCTTTTGGCAACCGTTTCAATAAAATTCGGGATCTCCTCCCCGTTCTCGTACGTCCACGGGTTTTTGTCTTTCCATTGGGCATCAAACTCGCGCTGCAGCATGCGCATATGGGTTTCCATGGCTGATTCGGCATAAACCTGCATCCTCGAGTCAATGGTGGTATGTATTTTCAGCCCGTCACGATAAATATCAATGTCGATATCTTTCTCTTTGGCCCACTTTTCAATTTGCCTGGCCAGTGCCACCTTAAAATAGTTACCAAGGCCGTCGCTGGCATCTTCAATATTCACATCCAGCTTAATATCCTTCTCCATCAGCTTTTCAGCCTCTTTGGCGTCGAGGTCACCGCTTTGCACCAAGCGGCCCAGCACGGTATTCCGCCTGCGCTTCGAGTTTTGCGGGTTCCGGATCGGGTTATAATAGGTTGTGGCCTTCTGCAGTCCGACCAAAACGGCAGACTCCGATGCATCCAGCTTATCCGGTGTCTTGTTAAAATAGGTTTTGGCGGCCGTTTTGATACCGAAGGCGTTATTCCCGTAATCCACGGTATTGAGATACATGGTAGCGATCTCGCCTTTGGTGAAGCGTTTTTCCAGCTGAATGGCCGTAATCCATTCCTTGGCTTTATAAATGAGGGTACCCAGTAACGGGATATGGTAGAGCACGCCCCGCATTTCCTTCCGCCGGGTATTGTACAGGTTTTTGGCCAGCTGCTGCGAAATGGTACTTCCGCCGCCGCGGTCGGCATCACCGGTCAGCACCCCTACCGCCACACTGGCCATACGCCGGATATCAATACCCGAATGCCGGTCAAAACGCTTATCTTCAGTAGCAATCAGCGCACTGAACATCCAGGGAGAAATATCCGAGCTGTCTACCGCCGAACGGTTCTCCGTAAAAAACTTCCCGATCAGCTCGCCGTCAGACGAGTAAATAGAAGAAGACTGGTTCATCTTGGGATTCTGCAGGGCTTCAATACTGGGCATGCCGCCCGTGAGCCATAAGAAATTGGTGCGCAGCTGCAGGTAAAACCCTATCGCCAGAACCAGGGCCAGGAACGTAAATTTATAAATATTCCGGATCACGGGGTAGTATTTCCCGGTCTCGTCCAGGTGCCCGAAAAGAAAACGGCTCAGCGCCCTCCTTCCCTTGTAATAGAATTGTATGCCTGCATTTACCCGCTGCTCTCCCAATGCATTTACCAGCAAGATCCGTATCGCATTACTTATCTTCGCTGTTATATTCCGCAAAAAATCTCTGAACCTCTGAATCACGTGTTAGACGCTTTCTTATCTGTAACCGAACCTGCTCCAAAATTATAGCAATAAATTTAATTTCAAATCAAATTGACTTTTAAATATGAAATAGTGGGCCGGGCCGGCAGAGCTCTCCGGCGCAAGACTCCACGTATATGTCGCCACTCACGGTCTGCCGGCACTATCCACCCGGTACTATCTTTTCAACAAATCCTTTAAATACTGCGTAAAAAGGTTATTTTTGTTCCAAAAAACGCTGGTATGTCCGAGAATATTCTGGAAGTCAGGAATGTAGTAAAAAATTATGCTAATCATCGCGCACTGGATAATGTAAGCCTCACCGTGCCTAAAGGAGTTATTTACGGGCTTTTAGGGCCGAACGGGGCCGGGAAAACTTCTCTTATACGGATCGTCAACCAGATCACAGGCCCGGATGAAGGCACTGTCCTGTTTGACGGACACCCCCTGGCAGAAAACAATATTTATGATATCGGTTATCTTCCGGAAGAAAGAGGGCTTTATAAAAAAATGAAGGTGGGCGAACAGCTGCTCTACCTGGCCCGCCTCAAAGGGCTGACCCGGGAAGACGCCATGGAAAAGCTGAAAGAGTGGTTTATCAAATTCGATATCAAAACCTGGTGGGATAAAAATGTGGAAGACCTCAGCAAGGGGATGCAGCAGAAGATACAATTTGTAGCCACGGTGCTTCATCAACCCAGGCTGATCATCCTTGACGAGCCCTTTTCAGGATTTGACCCCATCAATGCCAACCTCATTAAAGACGAAATCCTCGAACTGAAGGAGAAAGGCTCCACCATTATCTTCTCTACACACCGCATGGAATCGGTGGAAGAGCTTTGCGACTATATCGGCCTGATCAACAAATCAAAAAAAGTGCTGGAAGGCCGGAAAACGGATATCAAGCAGCAATTCAAGCCCAATACCTTTTCACTGGATTTCACGGGTATCCTGAGCGGCGACAATTCTACTTTCCGGGTACAAAAAAGCCGTACCAACCCGGAGGGCGTAGTTTCAGCTACCATAGAAGCCCTGCCGGGGCATACGTCTAACGACATCCTGAAAGAGCTGGTTGACCGTGTGCACGTCATTTCTTTCCGCGAAGACGTGGCTTCTATGAACGATGTTTTCCTTAAATCCGTAAAATTCTGACAAACCCATGAAAAATATCCTGCTCATCATACAAAGAGAATACCTGACCCGTGTCAGAAAAAAATCATTTATTGTGATGACCATCCTCGGTCCGGTGCTGGTTGGTCTTATGTATGCCGGGATTTTCTGGGCGGCCATGTCTTCCATAAACCAGAAAAAAATAGAAATCCTGGATCAAAGCGAGTTGTTCCACGACAAATTCAAAAACTCTTCTTCCTATATTTATGAATACAAGAAAGGAGATATCGACAGCCTGAAGAATGCCCTGAAGCAATCGGGTGCCGATGCCCTTGTGTATATTCCCGCCCATATTTTTGAAAACCCCGGCTCAGTAAAGATTTACAGTGAGAAAGGGGTTTCGCTGGAGTTACAGGGCCGTATTGAAGAAGAGATTGAAAATGAGATAGAAAATATTAAGCTCACCCAGGCCGGTATCACCCGGAGCACCCTTGAAAGCGCCAAGGTAAAAGTTTCTGCAGAAACCATCAGCCTGAAAGCCGGTGAAGAGAAAAAAAGCAGCGCTACGGCTGCTTCGATCATCGGGGGAATCTCCGCTTTCCTGATCTATATGGCCGTATTTATCTACGGAGCGCAGGTCATGCGGAGCATAACGGAAGAAAAAACCAGCCGCATCGTGGAAGTCCTGATCTCTTCCGTAAAGCCTTTCCAGCTGATGATCGGCAAAATAGTAGGTGTAGCCCTGGTAGGACTGACCCAGTTTGGGTTGTGGATCATCCTGACCGCCGCCATCACCAGCTTTGGAGGGAAGCTGATGACCAACCGGGTAAAAGCCGTTCCCGAAAGCCTGACCATGCAAATGGGTAACCTGCCTCCGGAAGCAAAAGATGCCCTGCAGAACCAGTCTACCGGTGCCGATGCCATCATCAAAGTTATGGATGCCATCTCCACCCTGCCGGTAGGTACGATTATACTCTGCTTCATCCTGTATTTTATAGGCGGGTACCTGCTGTACAGCTCTCTTTTCGGAGCCGTAGGCTCTGCGGTAGACAGCGAAACCGACACCCAGCAGTTTATGCTGCCTATCACTATTCCCATCATTGCTTCGTTTGCCATTGCCCAGATCGTGATACGGGACCCCTACAGCCCGCTGGCCGTCTGGGCCTCCATGATTCCTTTCACCTCCCCCATTATCATGATGGTTCGTATACCTTTCGGTGTGCCGGCCTGGCAGATCGTCCTTTCCGTAACCTTACTGATTGGAGGCTTTATCTTCACTACCTGGCTGGCTTCGAGGATCTACCGGGTGGGTATCCTGATGTACGGAAAGAAGATCACCTGGAAAGAATTGGGGAAATGGCTTTTCTATAAAACATAAAACGGATGTATCAAAAATCGATAAAAAACGCCCTTCAGGCTGGAAGTTTATCAATAAAGTTATAATTTGTCCCCGATTTATTAAAAAACCCAAAGACTATGAGCCAAAACGCATTGGAAAATAATGTCGAATTAGACCGTATTCAAAATTTCTCAGGAAAGTATCCCAAGCAGATCTGGTCGCTTTTCTTCTCCGAAATGTGGGAACGTTTCTGTTTCTACGGTATGCGGGGCATGCTCACTTTCTTCATGGTTCATGAGCTGCTTTTTGACGAAAAAGCAGCCCAGCTGCAGTACGGTGCCACCCAGGCCTTCGTGTACGCTTTTACGTTTATCGGCGGACTCTTCGCCGATAAAATTTTAGGGTTTAAGAAATCGCTCTTCTGGGGCGGTATCCTGATGATCACCGGGAGCCTCATCCTGGCCATTGATCCCAAAGCGTTTTTCTTCCTGGGCATCAGCTTTACGGTGATTGGCACCGGTTTCTTTAAGCCCAATATCTCTACCATGGTAGGTGCTTTATACAAGCCCGGCGATGTACGGCGCGATGCCGGTTTTTCTCTCTTTTATTCGGGCATTAACCTCGGGGCCGTGCTTGGCGGGTACATCTGTGTAGCCGTAGGAAAGGGAACCATGCTCACCTCGCTGGTGCCGGCAGATAAAACATGGAACGTGGCCTTCGGGTTCGCGGCATTGGTGATGACCATCAGCCTGATCACCTTCTTATTTACGAAGAAAAACCTGGGCCCCATAGGCGAAAGTCCGTTTGCCTTAAAAGGTCTGCAGGCCAAACCCTGGTACGATTATGCCGTATATGCCGGCGCGCTGGCGTGTATTCCCATCATCATGACCATGGTTTCCAAAACACAATATACCGACTGGTTCATGTATACCATAGGCCCGGCCGTGCTGCTTTACCTTTTGTTTGAAATGAGGAGGTATTCAGCCGGTGAAAACAAGAAGCTGATAGCCGCCCTGGTATTTATCCTGTTTTCCATCCTGTTCTGGGCGTTTTTTGAACAGAGCGGAGGTTCGCTCAGCATCTTTGCCGCTTCCAACCTCGACAACAAGCTGCTGGGCTTCATGACCCTTGATCCCAATTCTGTCAATAACTCGGCCAATGCTTTCTTTGTGATTATACTGGCATGGCTGGCCGGCTTAATCTGGATAGCGCTGGCTAAAAAGAAAATTGAGCCCAATACCGTAGTCAAGTTCGGGCTGGCGTTCATCTTCCTGAGTATTGCTTTTTACATCCTCTACGCCACCCGGTTTTATGCCAATGACCTGGGGATTACCTCTTTGAATGTATTTACCCTGGCCTACCTGGTTATGACGCTGGGAGAGCTCTGCCTGTCGCCGATCGGGCTTTCTATTATGACCAAGCTGGCCCCGGCCAAGCTTCAGGGCATGATGATGGGCATGTGGTTTCTGGCTACCGCCTACGGCCAATACGTAGCCGGGATTTTGGGCGCCGGTATGAGCACCGCCGATAACGACGCCCCGGCCATGGATAAGCTTATGGCCTTTACCGCAGGATACCAGCAGCTGGCCATCTATGCGTTGATTGCGGGGGTAGTGCTGATTGTTATTTCCCCGATAGTGCGAAAACTGATGGGAGAAGTGAAGTAAGTGAAAAGATAAAAACGAAAAGTTAAAAGTTGCGGAACATTATCTTTTACTAATGTTCCATAACTTTTATCTTTTCACTTTTAACTTTTATCTTTTAACTCCATCCCCCTCACCCTCCTGCCTTCTTCGCCTTGTACCCTTCCTTCAGCAAAAAGGCCAGCAGCTTGTCCCTGTGGTCTCCCTGGATAAGAATTTCAGCATCTTTGGCGCTGCCACCGCTGCCGCAGGCATTCTGAAGCTTCTTCTTTAAAGCCTGCAGGTCCTCGTCTTTTCCTGTAAAGCCGGTCACCCGGCTGACCACCTTCCCGCCACCCTTGCGGTCGAGCCATATTTTCAGCTCCTGGCGGCTGTTTTCCGGGGTTTCGGTCTCCTCTTCAAAAGAGTCAAATACGTAATCGGGGTTCGTGGAGTATACCACTCCGCCTTTATTTTTTTTCATGCCCTTACCGATTTATACCGTTATTACATGCAATGCTTTTTCTAAAATTTTTACTTCTACCGTAGAGGTATCCAACGTATGCGATTCACCGTCAATATGGATCCGGTTATCGGAAATACCGGTAAATACGCACTCTTTGAAACGGTAGGTTCTGAAATACGGGAATGTGCCCAGCTTTTTCCGGATCAGCCTCCACCCCAACGCAGCAAAGCGCGAGCGGGGATGCGGCAGGATCATGGCACAATCGAGGTAGCCGTCGTCAGGAGTAGCCTCCGGGGCAATGTATGCATCGTTCCCGAACTGGCCCGCATTGGCAAAAGTGACGGAGAAAAACTCCAGCCGCTGTCCTTCCTTTTCCAGGCTGACGGGTTGATACGAAAAATAATTCCGGAAGATAATCTTCACGTAATTCCACAGGCCCCGGGAATGTTCCCCTTTCGCAAAATCATATGCGCAGAGGGCATCAAAGCCGATCCCGGCCGTGCAGAAAAACAGTTTGTTATTGAGCAGACCTACATCTATGGTCCGTACTTTTCCTTTCCGGATCACTTCCAGCGCCCTTTCCGGCTGCAGCGGTAGTCCCAGGTCGCGGGCCAGGCCGTTTCCCGAGCCTGACGGAACAATACCCAGCCGGGCCGCCGTACCGGTCAGCAGTGAAGCTATATCGTTTACCGTGCCGTCGCCACCGGCCACCACAAAATCCTGAACGCCCTCTGCAAGGTATTTTTTCACCTGTTCATTCCTACCCTCCAGATTTTCCAGGAAAACCACCTCATGATCTTCCCATTTCTTCAGAATGGCCCTCTTACTGACTCTTTTTGCTCCTCCTCCCGCCACAGGATTTAATATAAATACGATCGTTGGCTTGTTCAATTTAAATCGATATATTTGAAATTCATTTTTCCGGATACAAAAATGAGGAAACTATTTCTAATATTTGCTGCTCTGACGCTAACTTTTACATTGGCGGCCCAGGATAAGTCAGCGATACTGGACGTCCTGAAACGCCAGGAAAACCAATGGAACAGCGGCAATATAGAGGGTTTTATGGAAGATTACTGGAAATCGCCCGAGCTGAAATTTATCGGGAAAAACGGAGTAACCAAAGGCTGGGAGGCGACCAAAGAGCGCTACCTGCGCACCTATCCCGACCGCGCCACCATGGGCACCCTGTCTTTTGACATCCAGGAGGTTGATTTCCATTCCGACCGGGCGGCCTGGGTATTGGGAAAATGGGCGCTAAAACGGCCCGAAAAGGGAGACACCGGCGGATATTTCACCCTTATTTTCAAAAAAATAGAGAACAGGTGGGTCATTGTAAGTGACCACACCAGCTAACCATATAAAATTTTACAGATCAAATGAGCAAAAAAATTGCGGTAGGCACCCGGTACGAACATGAATTCAGGTTTTCACAAGACGATGTAGTGGCATTTGCCAACCTCACCGGTGATCACAATCCCATTCACCTGGACGCCGCCTATGCCGCTACCACCAAATTTAAATCCCCTATCATTCACGGGCATTTAAGCAGTAGTGTGTTTACCCGCTTTTTAGGCATGGGAGAACCCGGAGGGCCCGGCTCTATCTACATGAAGCAGGAAACCGAATACCTGAGGCCCATGTACGTGGATACAGACTATATAGTGATTTTTGAGGTAGCAGAGGTAGATCCTGTAAGGCATATTGCCAGAATATCTACCCAGATAAAAAATAAAGAAACAGGGAAAGTGACGATCCGTGGAATTGGAACGCTGATGAACGAAACCCACTATTAATGAAAAAGGCCGGATTCCCTGAAAGAATCCGGCCCGGACATCTCCTTACTTGTTGTTCTTGATCTCCTGTACTTCGACCCTCGTGGCTTTAGCAAAAGCTGCTATATCCTGCAGGCCTTTTCTTATGCGGGTACCGGCAGCACCGTTACCTTTGTCATAAAATTTCTCAAAGTCGTCTTTAAGATCAGTCACCAGACTTAAAAGTTCTGAATACTTATTCATTGTTTCGCGGAGTTTGTAATTTAACAATTATTTGATTCACATCGCTAAAATACTACTATTCTTATAATATCTGTACTTAAAGCAGGTTTTTTTGCGCAAAATCTATGATTTCAGTATACTTCAGGAGGCTATTATCCTCAATCTACGCATTTCTGTACTGGCCATCGGTCAGTTTCTGCTTCACGATCTCAAAATGCTTCATGGTATATTCCACGTCTTCCAGGGTATGTGCAGCCGTAGGAATCACCCGCAGCAGGATAACACCCTTAGGTACCACAGGGTAAACAATGATGGAGCAGAAGATTCCCATATTCTCCCGGAGGTCACGGATAAGGTTGGTCACTACCGGCAGATCATACTCACCCTGAAGGAATACGGGAGTTACCGGCGAGGTGGTCACACCGATATCAAAACCCCGCTCCCGGAAACCGTTCTGAAGCGCATTTACAATTTCCCAAAGCTTATCTTTATATTCCGGATGCTTTTTGATCAGCTCCAGCCGTTTCATACCGGCTTTTACAAAAGGCATTGGCAGCGCTTTGGCGTAGGTCTGTGAACGCATGTTGTACTTCAGGTACATGATCACTTCTTTTTTAGCCGCCACAAATGCACCGATAGCCGCCATAGACTTGGCAAAAGTACAGAAATGGATATCCACTTCATCCTGAACACCAAAATGCTCGGGAACACCCGCCCCGGTTTTTCCCATAGTACCAAAGCCGTGGGCGTCATCTACTAGCAAACGGAAATGAAATTTCTTCTTCAGCTCCACAATCCGGTCCAGTGCACCCACCGCGCCTGACATACCGAACACACCTTCGGTAATCACCAGTATGCCGCCGTTGTTCTCTTCTGCCGCTTTGGCCGCCCGGATCAGGTTTTTCTCCAGGCTTTCCATATCGTTGTGCCTGAAAGTATAGGTTTTTCCGCCTTTGGCCCGGTGAAGCCGGATACCATCAATAAGGCAGGCATGCGATTCGGCATCGTATACAATCACATCATGAATATCCACCAGTGCCTCAATGGCTGACATAAAGCCCTGGTAGCCGTAATTCAGAAGAAAAGCATCTTCTTTTCCTACAAACTGCGCCAGCTGCTGCTCAAATTCTTCGTGCAGATCGGTATTACCCGTCATCATCCGGGCACCCATAGGGTACGCCAGGCCGTATTCGGCAGCCGCCTGGGCGTCAGCTTCCCGTACTTCAGGATGGTTGGCCAGGCCCAGGTAGTTGTTCAGCGACCAGTTCAGCATTTTCTTGCCGTTGAAATACATGTAGGGACCCAGCTCACCTGAAAGCTTGGGAAAAGAATAATAATGATGTGAATAATGGGCATGAGAGCCGATAGGCCCCATGTTTTTCACTACTTTCTCAAAGATATCTGATGCCATATTTGGAAAACTATTTTAAATTATAACGCTTTTAATTCTGATATTATCTTCCGCGGATCGGCCGCACTGAAAACAAAGCTGCCGGCTACCAGCACATCAGCACCGGCACTGACCAGCCTTGCACCGGTCTCCAGGTTCACTCCGCCGTCAATCTCGATCAGGGCAGAGGCATTTTTCCGGAGGATCAGCTCTTTCAGCCGGGCTGTTTTTTCTACCGCATTTTCTATAAACTTCTGCCCGCCAAAACCGGGGTTCACCGACATAAGCAAAACCAGGCCGGCATCCTGTATTACATCTTCCAGCACCGAAACGGGCGTTCCGGGGTTCAGCACTACTCCTGCACGGCAACCGGCCTCCCTGATCTGGTAGATCGTACGGTGAATATGCGGGCAGGCCTCCCAATGCACCGAGATGGTCTCTGCACCCGCCCTGGCAAATGTTTCCACATATTTTTCGGGCTGTACAATCATCAGGTGCACGTCCAGCGGCTTCCTGGCATGCTTTGCAATGGCCTCGGTCACGGGTACGCCAAAACTGATATTCGGTACAAACACGCCGTCCATAATATCAATATGGAACCAGTCGGCATCCGAATCATTGATCAATTCAATGTCACGCTGAAGATTAGCAAAATCTGCCGCCAAAACCGACGGCGCAAGGATAGGCATGAGTAATGAAGATATTAAACGCCGCAAATTTCGCAATTTTTTAAGGGAAATAAAAGAAATATATCACTTTTGGAATACAGTTCATACACAAGACACAGATCAGGCCGGTTTACGCTGTACGGAGTACTGCCGGTCATCCGGGTAAAGCGGGTCGCCTGTCCTGATCATCTGTATTTCATACGCCTCATCACTCGGTTCAAAATTAGCGCGGTAACAATATTCGGTGTATTTTTGCAGGGATTAAGCAGTAACATGACAAAGAAAATAGAAAACCTCACCCCCGGCCAGATCGTGGCCGAACTGGATAAATACATCATCGGTCAGACCGAAGCCAAAAAGAATGTGGCCATTGCCCTCCGGAACCGTTGGCGCCGGATGAACGCCCCGGCCGATATCCAGCAGGAGATCATCCCCAACAACATCCTGATGATCGGCTCTACCGGAGTAGGTAAAACGGAGATTGCCCGAAGACTGGCCAAAATAGCCGAAGCACCATTCACCAAGGTAGAAGCCTCCAAATTTACCGAAGTGGGCTACGTGGGCCGCGATGTGGAAAGCATGGTACGCGACCTCGTGGAGCAGAGCATCAACATGGTCAAATCTACCAAAAAAGAAGAAGTGAAGCTCAGGGCCCAGGAGGCCGTGGAAGATAAGATCCTGAATATTCTCATTCCACCGGTTACCCAAAAGAACCCGGACCTGCTGCAGGATGGAAAGACCGAATCTGAAATTAACCAGGAAACCCGTGAGGCCTTCCGTGAGAAGCTGCGGAAAGGTGATCTCGACCACCGGAAGATAGAAATTGACATAGCGCAGGTCTCTGCGGCACCTATCGGCGTAATGGGCGGACCCATTGATGAGGTGTCTATGATGAATATCCAGGAAATGATCGGCGGAATGATGCCCAAAAACAAGAAAAAACGGAAGGTTACTATTGAAGAAGCCCGGAAAATCCTGCTGGAAGAAGAGTCGGCCAAGCTGATCGACATGGACGAAGT
This sequence comes from Leadbetterella sp. DM7, assembly GCF_040829825.2. Classification (NCBI taxonomy): domain Bacteria; kingdom Pseudomonadati; phylum Bacteroidota; class Cytophagia; order Cytophagales; family Leadbetterellaceae; genus Leadbetterella; species Leadbetterella sp. DM7. The sequence continues at coordinate 339,175 of NZ_JBFOLH020000002.1, forward strand.
AAAAGAAGAAGCCATTTGGAAAGCCGAAAACCTGGGGATCATCTTCATTGATGAAATCGACAAGGTGGCTTCATCAGGAGGCAAATCGGGTCCTGACGTTAGCCGGGAAGGTGTTCAGCGCGACCTCCTGCCGATTGTTGAAGGCAGCACGGTCAATACCAAGCACGGCTCGATCAAAACCGATCACATCCTTTTTATTGCAGCCGGGGCGTTTCATGTATCCAAGCCCTCTGATCTGATCCCCGAGCTCCAGGGGCGGTTCCCTATCCGGGTAGAGCTGGAATCCCTGACCGAAGCCAACTTCCTGCAGATTCTCCAGACCCCGAAAAATGCGCTGACCAAGCAATACAAAGCCATGCTGGAAGCCGAAGACGTGACACTCGCTTTCCACGAAGACGCCCTGAAAGAAATGGCTGCCATTGCATACCAGGCCAATACCGAAATGGAGAATATCGGGGCGAGAAGGCTGCAGACTGTAATGTCATTGCTCCTGAACGATATCCTGTTTGACGTTCCGGAACGAATCGCCGCGGGCACTTCCCTGGAAATCACCCGCGATATGGTGAAGGAAAAGCTGGGCAACCTGGTCAAAAATAAAGATTTAAGCCAGTATATCCTTTAAAGATACTTAGTACGCCGTCTTTCTGTAAATTTTAGCCGGGCTGGGTGTCCTCATCGGGTTCCCTACCAGACCTGGTTCTCGGCTACGCCCGAACTGACAGGAGCGACGGCCTTTTGTCAGTTCGGGCGTAGCCGAGAACCACATCACCTCAGCTCCAGCTTCACCATCTCCGTCTCGGCCGAATCAGGCCCTGTCATGATCTCGTATATTCCTTTTTCGGCCTGCAGCTTCAGGTCGGAATAGTAATACGACAGATCAGAAACATCTAACGTAAAGCTCACTTTCACGGTTTCTCCTTTCCGGATAAACACCTTTTTAAAATCTTTCAGCTCTTTGACCGGCCGGGTCACGCTTCCTTCCACATCACGGATATACAGCTGCACGATCTCCTCGCCGTCATAATCTCCCGTATTGGAAACATTGACCGTTACCGTTACCGGTTCTTTCGCCGTGATAACCGCACGGTCTGTCACAGGGGCTGAATACCGGAACGTGGTATAGCTCAGCCCGTACCCGAAAGGATACAGCGGGGTATTCGGGGCATCGAGGTAGTTCGACCTGAATTTCTCAAAGCCCGGGTTGCCGCTGTGAGGCCGGCCGGTATTTTTCATCGCGTAATAAAGCGGTATCTGGCCTTCGTTCCGGGGGAAAGTCACCGGTAATTTACCCGAAGGATTGACCTTGCCGTAAAGCACATCGGCTACGGCATTTCCGGCCTCACTGCCTGCAAACCAGATATTGAGCAGGGCATCCACGTTATCGTTCTCCCAGGTCAGGGTGAGGGGTCTGCCTGTAAACAGCACCAGCACTACCGGCTTCCCGGTGGCCACCAGCGCTTTCAGCAGCTCAACCTGGTTATCCGGAATGTTGATTTGAGTGCGGCTCGAGGCCTCCCCGGTCATCTCGGCAGATTCTCCCAGGGCGGCAACAATCACATCAGCCTTCCGGGCCACGGCCACAGCCTCATCCAGCATTTCCCGGTCTGAACGGCTATCCCTGCCTGTGGTTTTCCCGAAAAGCGCCGCGTTGGCGTCCATCTGCGGATCAGAATAAATGTTGGCTCCCCGGGCAGTAAAAATCTCAGCCTTTGCCGGGCCGTTCCTTAAACCCTCCAGCAGGGTAACGCTGTTGTTGCGGTCTTCCGATACGGCCCAGGTACCGCCCATGTTCTCCTTATTGTTGACCAACGGGCCTATCACCGCCACCTTCTGGTTCGGCTTAAGCGGCAAAACACGATTCTTGTTTTTTAACAGTACAAACGATTTTGCAGCGGCTTCACGGGCAAAAGCACGGGTCTTTTCGGTGTAGATCCGGCTTGCCGCACGCTCTTCACTGCAATATTTAAACGGATCTTTAAAGAGTCCCAGGTCATATTTGGCCGCAAGAACCCGCCGGCAGGCAGCATCAATTTCCGCCACCGTCACTTTGCCTTCCTTCACTGATTTCCCCAGGGTATTCAGGTACCCCTCGCCTACCATATCCATATCGGTGCCGGCACGGATAGCTTTGGCCGATACCGCCTGCAGGTCGCCCAGGCCGTGCGCAATCATCTCGTTTACACCGGTATAATCTGAGACCGTGAGGCCTTTGAAGCCCCATTCCTTACGAAGCAGGTCGGTCAGGAGCCAACGGTTCGCCGTAGCCGGGATACCGTCAATTTCATTAAAAGAGGCCATCACCGAGCCTGCCCCCGCATCAATCGCCGCCTTATAGGGGGGCAGGTATTCATTGTACATGCGTATCCGGCTCATGTCTGTGGTATTGTAATCCCGGCCGCCTTCAGAAGCTCCGTACAGGGCAAAGTGCTTAACGCAGGCCATCATGGTACTGTTCTCTTTAAATGAGCCGTCGCCCTGGTATCCGCGCACCATGGCCGCCCCGATCTTAGCGCCCAGGTAGGGGTCTTCTCCCGACGACTCTGCGATCCGCCCCCAGCGGGGATCCCGGCAAATATCGACCATGGGAGAAAAAGTCCATGCAATACCGTCTGCCGTGGCCTCCTCAGCCGCAATGGCAGCTGACCTTTCTATCAGGTTCATGTCCCATGAAGCCGCCAGTCCCAGCGGAACCGGGAAGACCGTGCGGTAGCCGTGAATCACATCCATGCCAAACAAAAGCGGTATTTTAAGCCGGCTCTGCATGGCCAGCTCCTGTGCCCTGCGCACCTTTGCGGGGCCTGAAAGGCTGAAAATTCCGCCTACCTGCCCGGAACGGATCTTCTTTTCCACATCTGTACTTACCGCAGAACCCGTAGTAGCTTCTCCTCCGGTGACCAGGTTAAGCTGGCCTATCTTTTCTTCCAGGGTCATCTTACGCATCAGGTCGTTGATAAACTTGTCTTTATCCTGCCCGAATACCAGGACCGGAACGGCAAACCATAATAAAACTGCTAATTTTTTCATAACAGAACTGTTGATTAATACGGGAAATATAGCAAAAACCTTTTGACAAAAAAATGACCCCGTAAACAGGAAATCTACCGCCTGCGCTCCAATTAAAAGGGTACAATGGGATAACTCCCGCTTTTTTTGTAGGTTTGTGCCAAAATATATCGATTTCAATGGCCTTCAGCAAAAGGTTTGGAGAACTGGTAAAATTTATAATTATTGTTTTTCTTATATTCCTGAAAAATATTCTTCAGGATTATCTTTACCAGATCTGGGACGTCGCCACATGGGAACCTTCCCGAAACGGGCTTTTCCTGGCTTCTTTTGAAACCTTCGACTGGCTTTTGTTCTGGATCTTCTTCCGGAAATCACTCGATTCTCTCTGGAAGATCCTCCTGATGTTCGTTATTACCGTGGTTTTCACCACCATTCCCGACTTTATCCAGCGCCCGCTGATACCCCTGGATTACGACAACCTGGTTGTCAAATCGCTGCTGTATTTCGTACCTTTCCTGATCTTCCTGTTTCTCAAACGCTCTCCGGCGCAGATCTTTCTGCCGGTGATGATGGCTTTTATTCCGCTGGTTAACATGGAAATAGCCAACGGCTTCAGCGGGAACCTCTCTTTACTGAAGACCTTTTTTAACAAGGATTTCTGGCTGGTGGAGCTCGACGGGAAAGTTTACCTCGACACAGGCCTTGCCCTGGTAAAAGCCTTGTTCTGGGCAGGGTTTGCCATCCTGTTTTTCGAGATCAGCCACCAGTTTTTTGCTCTCAGGTCATGGCGGCTTACCGTGGAGATGCCCCTTAAAAAAGCCTGCCTGCTGCTGGTTTTCATTGTATTCAAAACCCTCATATACTGGTTTGTGGGCTCGCTCATCATTGCGCTCCTGGGCAATAACACGCTCCCGCTCTTTACCAACAAGGTCGGGCTGTTCCTGAATACGGTGGGTTTCCTGGGTTATCTCATGATCTGCACACTCTATTTCAGGAAATACATGACCATGTATTTTTACGATAAATGCGGGCATTCCAACTGGCTTTATCCTTTCTTTTTCCTGCCTTTTGCCGATGTGGCAGCCATGGCCATCCTGCTGATCCTGCCTCCGCGGCATATCAAAACCTTTTTTGAAGCGGGGTATACCAAAGAGCGCCTGGTGCTGCTGGTGTGCTTCCTGCTGACAGGGTATGCTGTAGTTGAGCTGGTAACGGGCATCCTGAAAATACCCGCGTCGCAATCGGAAATACGCAATGCCCTCTTTACGGCCCAGGTGCTCATCCCCGTACTCTCGGCCGTTGGTATTGCCCTTTCACTGAAAAGTAAAACCGCCTACCGTGTTCTGCTGACCTTCCTGATCCTGATGCTGCCGGTATATTATTTTTATATTCTTACTCCCCAGGTAGAAAATTCGCTCAAAATAGAGAAGCTGGTGGGTATGGTGTCGGTTTACCTCAATACCGGCCTGCTGGTGGCCTTCCTCTACCCGGTGCTCAACTTTAAATCGTTTCTGAAGCTGAGCTGAACAGCCGTTTCCCGAAAAAAACCTCCCGTTCCTGTAACCTTTTCCCTTATCCGGAGTTTTAACAGGAGAAGGCCGCATGCTGCGGTTTAATACCAAAAAAATGGTCTTTCATCACATTTCAAAACCGTATACCGGTATAAAAAATAATTTTGTCTGAGCGGGATACAATATCAACCTAAATTTATAGTTAATCATTCAAAACCGTAATAAACTATTGATGCATATATGAAAAAAATTTTGCTATTACTTATTATTTCATTCCCGGCTCTTTCCCAGAGCTACACCCTTAAAGGCTCATTGGTAGACACCACAGGTGCTCCGCTTGAATTTGCCACGATGTTCCTGCTTAACCCTTCTGACTCCACCATGCTTACCTTTGGCCGGACAGACGGCGAAGGCAGATTTGAATTCAAAGGCGTAAAAAAGGCAGATGTGGTATTGCAGGCCACCTTTGTGGGGTACCTTCCCTACAAGCAGCTGGTCAAATATGATCCGGCCGTGACATCGCGTGACCTGGGGGCCATTCGTATGAAGCCCATTGACCAGGAGCTGTACGAGGTGGTCATCAAAACCGCTAAAGCCCCCATGTCTTTTAAAGGCGATACCGTAGAGTATGACGCCAGTAAATTCAAGGTGCCGCCGGGGTCAACGGTAGAAGACCTGCTGCGAAGATTGCCCGGTTTCCAGGTAGACGGCGACGGTAACATTAAAGCCCAGGGCGAAAATATCACCAAGGTACTGGTAGGCGGTAAACGGTTTTTCGGAAGCGATCCGAAAGCGGCTACCAAAAACCTCCCGTCTGAAGCCATCAGCAAGGTCCAGGTATTCAATGACGCCACGGAGCAGTCTAAGGTAACCGGTGTAAGCGACGGTACCACGGAAAAAACACTGAACCTCGAACTCAAAGACGAATTCAAAAAAGGGGCTTTCGGAAAGCTCACGGCCGGGGCAGGTACGGAAGACCGGATACTGGCCAAAGGGAACTACAACCGCTTTGACGACAAAAACCAGCTCTCCATCATCGGCTTCGGAAACAATATCAACCAGTCTGGGCTTTCGAACGACGACTATCAGGATTTCCGGGGCAGCCAGTCGTACAACTGGGGCGACAACGTAGACTTTGGCTTTGACTCGGGCGGCTATATCGTTATCTTCGGGGATGACAATAACGGGGAAAGCCTGAGCATACCTACCTCCTGGGGGCCTGACCGGGGTAAAAGCCAGAACATTGCCGGCGGGTTGAACTACAATTACGACACCAAAAAGAATAAAATAAGCTCCAACTATTTCTACAACAGAACCGCGCAGCAGCTGCAGCAGGAACAGTACAGAAATATATTCCTGCCCGGTACCCAGTACAACATCCGCAGCCAGGAAAGATACGAAAATACCATCGGCAACCACCGGGGAAGCCTGCGGTATGAACGCGAGCTCGATTCGCTCCGTACCCTTATCGGTTATGTGAACGGGCGCCTGGCCGATCGCGACCAGTTTTCGGATGTAAAACAGCAGTATTTCAACCTGTCAAACGAGCATTTCCGTAACCAGAACCCATTTTCTACCGGTGACGGATTCACTGCCAACCTCGAAAGCTCGGTACTCTTCAGGAACAAGTTTAAGAAAAAAGGCCGCTCTTTCCTGTTATCAGGCACGTATACGTTCAACAACAACAATACCGATGCCTTGCAGCGGTCTGATATCCAGGAGCTGATTGTAGGCGGAGAAAGCTTCCCTATTACCGACTCTTCTGCGGTCAACATCAACCAGCTGGCTCTGGGAATCAGCAGGGCCTCGGTGCTGAAATCGAGCGCCATGTACGTGGAGCCAATAGGGAAAAAGCTTACCTGGGATATCTTTGCCAACATCAGCCAGACCCTGCAAAGCATTGACCGTGATGTGTTCAGTCCGCCCGTAGAAACCGGTGCCAACCGGAACGACCGGCTGAGCGTGTTCTATGACAATACCATCAATTACAAAAGGCTCGGGTCTTCTATGCGGTACGCCAATAAGGGTACCTTTGCCATGCTGGGCCTGGCGGCGCAGGGCATCAGCCTTGACGGACAGGTGCTGAACGACCGCGGCGGGTCGGAGCGTTCATCGATCGCCAGCCGTTACCCGGCCCTGCTGCCGATAGCTACTTTCCGGTACAGCTTCTCCAACACCTCGCGTATTCATATTTCAGCAGATATTAAAGAATCGGCTCCAACCATTAACCAGCTGCAGCCGTTCACCGATAACGCTAACCCGATGTTCCTGACCAGCGGTAACCCGGATCTGAAGCCATCGCGCACCAGCACGGTCAACGCCTTCTACAATGTATATGATCCGGCTACATTCTTCAGCATCTGGACCAGCGTTTTCTACCGGTCTTTCCGCGATAAAATAGTGTACAACCGGCAGATCAGCGAAGACCTCATTACCTTCTCCTCTCCTGAAAACATCAGGGATGGCGGCGATTCTTTCAGCGGTAACATCGGCGTGGGCTTCCCGATAAAAAAGAACAAGGTAATGGCTGATGTGGGCATTAACGGCGGTATTTCAAACACCCCGCTTTACATCAACGAGATCCTGAATAACAATAATTCCAAATACGTGGGAGCCAATCTCTCGCTGAATGTTACACCGGTTTCCTGGCTGTCGTGGTTCCTTTCGGGAAACATCTGGAACAACTATACCGAATATTCGATTTTCAAGCAGCAGAACCAGACCTACAAACGGCAGACGCTGAGCTCTGACCTGAATATCCAGTTGCCGAACAAGTTCTTTATCACTTCGCGTTTCAACTATTCGCACCAGGTTAACGAGCGGATCAACTTCGATCAGTACCTGCCTATCCTGGGACTGAACGTTTATAAAATCTTCGGGAAGAAGAACCAGCACGAGATCAGGCTTACCGGCAACGACCTCTTCAACCGGAACGTCGGCATAAACCAGTCGGCTTCCAGCAACGAAGTTTCCTATACCAATACCGTTACGCTGTCGAGGTACATCATGCTGAGCTACTCTTTCAACATGCGGGGAATGAAAACAGAAATTAAAAGAAACAGGTGGGAATAAACAGGGAAGCAAAATTTTCAGAGGCGTAAAATTTTACGCCTCTGCCCCCGAATTACAGAAAAGGTGCAATATATTGCGCCTCTACACCTAAAAATATTTTATATCAATGAAAAAACTACTGGTTGCATTTTTAATGATCACTACGGGCCTGCAGGCGCAAAAGACGGCTGGAACCATCCGGTACGACTACGGGCAGGACTGGCTCAAATATATCGAGAAAAACAAGTTCATGAACAATGAGCAAAAGCAGCGGGCCCTCCAGACCTGGAAAAACGACGAAGTATACAAAACCGGAACCCAGCTGACCTTCAACAACGAGGGGTCTTACTACGGTACGGCTGCTGATGAGCGCGGCAACTCCTGGCAGAAAACCGAATACTGGGTCAGGCGTGATTTTACGGGCAATAAAGTATTGGAAACCCAAATGATCGCCGGCAAGGTATATATTGTGGAAGATTCACTCTACACTTTCCCCTGGAAGATCAAAAGTGAGATCAAAGAAATAGCCGGCCATATCTGTATGCTGGCTACCACCTACGATTCCCTGAGAAACTACATGGTGGAAGCCTGGTTCACTACGGATATCCCCCTGAGCATAGGCCCGGAAGAGTTTATGGGCTTACCCGGCGCCATTCTCGAAGTAAACATCAATGACGGGGTGGTGGTGCTTACCGCCACATCGGTAAAGCTGAATGAAAACGAGGTCCTGCCTCCGCTACCGAAAAAAGTAAAAGGAAAACGTTATAGCCGGAAAGAGTACCAGACGGCAGTAGCCAAATACATAAAAGATATGGAAGAGGCCCGGCAGATGCCGTGGGGGCTCAGGTATTGATAGTTCCGGGTTCTGACCGGGTTCCGGGTGCAGCAGCTGCTGAAACTCGGAACCCGGTAGCTGGAACTTATTCCCTCTTTTTGGCTAAATACATATAAAACAACGACCCTTCCGTGTCCGCCATATAATTCCAAATCACGGGATTCGCCGGGTTGGTAACCGTCTTAAACGGGTCCCGGGTAAGTACATCCTTATGCTTGATCCGCTTCAGATCTTCACCCAGCTCCCTGAATTTTGCATTGTCAGACTCCAGCAGTACAGCATCAAGGTGGGTACGGTAGCTCAGGTTGGCATATCCTGTCTTAAACATCGACATCCCGGTTTCAAACGTAAAATGGGCCAGACCCGCCACCAGGAAATACACCACCATTGCCCAGCGGGTTACTCCCCTCTTCTCTTCAATCACCAGCCGGATAGCCAGCAGCATCAAAATAAAAAAAGCAGGCATGGAAACCCGGCCGGGGAAGTCCATCCCGTTGCCCTGCTGGAAAAAAGGCAGGGGGATCAGCACCAGCACCGATATCCAGTAAAGGGGTTCATTGCGGTATTTGGGGAGCAGGATAAGCGCTACAATGCCCCACGACAACAGCATAAAAGCCACGAAAACCTTCACACCTGAAAACGGGATATATTGAAATTTATGGCCCGCCTGATTACTTTGCAGGTAGAGATAGGTCAGCAGTACCACCGCAGCAGCCCCGAAGATATTCTGAAAGCTGATATACGAACGGATAAACTCGCCTGCATCCCTGAACTTCCCGTAATCACGGAACATAAAATACAGGATAAACGGGAAAAAGCCCACAAAGCAGAACGGGCTGAGAAACAGCGCAAAGCTGTATATAAAAAACATATTCCTGGCCGATGCCCCGTTCAGGATCAGGAGCATAACGGGCCAGGCCGTCAGCGACTGGTTAAAGATCCAGTATACCGACCCCAGGTTGCTGTTGGCATACAGGCGCATGCCTGCCCAAAGGTAATAGCCTTCCGTTCCGAATTTATCCAGGGGATATTTGATGAGCGCCCCGATAAAAAACAGGGTTCCCCAGGCAAAAAACATCAGCAAAACACTCCACGAGAACCGGTTCAGGTATTTGCCGGTCTGGTACAAAACGATCAGGCAACCCAGCACGGTCCAGAAATACAGGAAAAACCGGCCGGCGGCAAGCCCGAAAAACTTACCAAACAGGGCGGCCGGGAGGTAATAGCCCAGGTAATAGGTCATGATGGTCTGCTTGCCGTTCAGGAAATGCCCCTCGAAACCCTGCACCTTATACATGACAGGCCACTCCAGGTTAACCAGGTCATTGAACAGGGCGTTCCGGTAGGGGAAATCCTCGTTCTGGTAAGTGTAAGACCCTATCCCGGAGAAAAAAACAATCACCGCCACAACGATCACACTCCAGAAAACCATTTTCCGGCTAAGCCTCACAAACTGCATGGGTTCTATCAGCCGGCAGGCCAGCACCAGGCTTACGGTAACCGTACCGGCAAAAGCGGCAGCGGCAATCCAGTTCAGCCACAACAATGCAAAGAGGATGAAAGGCAATCCTATATAAAAATAGGTCAGGCGGGTCATCCATAAATCAATTGCAGATCTCATATATCTTCTTCTTTTTCGCTGTCAACGGCAGGAATCTCTATTTTTGCCCTGCCGGGCAACATTTCCAGTTCCCAGTTCATGCTGGAAGCCATCTGTTTCATCATCAGCTGCAGCTGGTTGGCCGCAATGGCCGGCAATTCGCTGTTTTCAGCTTTTACCTTGATCATACCTTTTGCTTCCGATAAAATGGCCGTATATTCTTCCTGCTTCATGGGATTAACGAAGCCCTGGTTAATATCATAAAACTTATAATCGGTATCTATGGAAAGCACCTCTGCCGGGGCAAATTCTTCAATCACCAGGCGGCGGTTGTCAGGGAGCCGGCTAAACCGCATCTTAGCAAAATCATACCCTACAGAAACTTTAGCCTTAACAATGATCAACGCCTTATTGGTTGTTTTGAAAAGTCCCCAGAAATCTTTTTTTGAATTGTGATCGTAAATCTCTGTAAAATACCCTTCTGCCAGCACTACTTTAAACACCTGTTCGATTTTCTCCAGGAGGATGTTCGCCTCTACCCGTATGCTCTCCTGCTTGTTGCCTTTCAGCTTTTTCCCGTAGACCCAGTTGAAAACCTGCCAGGCCGCTATAGTACCTACTCCCAAGGCAATTACGAAAATTCCGAAGTCCATCATAGGATTTACGTATATAATTAATACAAACTTATATAATTTTGTTGGAAAATGCGGAAGAATTGAAAGGTAATCTAGTAGTTATAGTGGGGCCCACGGCCGTAGGAAAGACCGATCTCTGCATTCGTCTGGCCCAATACTTTGATGCTGAAGTGATCTCTTCTGACTCCCGGCAGCTTTACCGGGAAATGCAGATCGGCACAGCCAAACCCACGCTCCGGGAAATGCACGACGTACGGCATCATTTTATCAACTCACATTCCGTACAGGATCTTTACAGCGCCGGTGACTTCGAACGGGATGTGGACCGTTTGCTTGGGGAATACTTTCAAAAAAAAGAAATAGCCATCCTTGCCGGTGGCACCGGGCTGTTTGTGCGTGCCGTAACCCACGGTTTAGACAACATGCCCTCCGCCCCCGAAGCACTGCGGGCAGAACTGATGCAGCGCCTGGCAAACGAAGGCCTGGAGGCCCTGCAAAAAGAACTGACTGCCCTTGATCCGGCTGCCGGCCGGGAGATCGACCTCCAAAACCCGCAACGGGTGGTACGGGCACTGGAAGTATGCCTGAGTACAGGAAAGCCTTTTTCTGAATTTTGGGTAAAAAGTGCAAAAAACCATGATTACAAGCTGATCAAAATTGGCCTGGAAAGACCGCGCGAAGAATTGTATGACCGGATTAACCGCCGGGTAGATCTCATGCTGGAGCAGGGTCTGGTAGAAGAAGTACGGTCACTTATGCCCTTCGAAAATAAAAATGCCCTTCAGACCGTGGGATATAAGGAGGTCTTCGGCTACCTGCGGGGAGAATACGATCGCGCTGCCATGACCGAACTCCTGAAAAGAAATACCCGCCGCTACGCCAAACGGCAGATGACCTGGTTTAAGAACCAGGATACCTTTGAATGGTTTCATCCCGAAGATGAGGCGGGAATTATAAAATACATTATAGAAAACAGCCGGGCAGACAATTAAAAAGCCTTCCCGGTTATATGCCGGGAAGGCTTTATCTAAGGGAGCCGGTTACTTTTTCGTTCCTTCAAATGAATTGTTCTCTACCGTTAATGTAACTCCCTTAACCGCGCCGGACTCATCTCTCTTAAATTCAAGAGTACCACCATAATCCTTCAGAGAAAATGTGTCCTTTTTATCTGTTGCAACCAGTTCAGATTGCCCTGTTTCTGTTTTCCCGATCAAAACATCGCCGCTCTTCTCCACTTTCAGATTTTTAATGGGAGAACTCTCTGCAAACTGGTACTCACCCACATAATCATCATTAACTACCACCATTACAGATGATCTTTTTTCCGGTTGCGTCGTGACTTCTGCAAAAACGGCAGTTCCCATCACTAACAACGCCATTAAAACTGATACTCTTTTCATGATATTAAAAGTTTAAATGAACAATTAGTTTTCAGGAAGAAAACGACATACAAAATACTGATATTGAACCTATTGCATTAAAATTACCTTAACACGGAATTAAATTCAACTTAAAAAGACAGGAATACAGCCACTCCGCCACGCAGGATATTAATCACCAAATAATACACATAAATCACTTATAATCAATAAAATATATACTAAAAATTCATCATTTCAGCCAAACAAAACAGCGGAATTTTAACACACATTAAATTCACCTTAAATTTCAGTTTTACCCGTCAAATGCCTTCAGCAAGGGCTGCCAATTTGTTTTAAACCCTTTCCCTCTCCCGAACTAAAGTTTTTCGTAAATTTGCGGTTTCAAAAATTCTGTATACGTGACATTTATTTCAGAGCTGGAGCAAAGACGCACCTTTGCGATTATTGCCCACCCCGACGCCGGAAAAACCACACTTACCGAAAAGCTTCTGCTTTTCGGAGGAGCCATTCAGTCTGCCGGAGCCGTCAAATCGAACAAGATAAAAAAGACCGCTACATCTGACTTCATGGAAATTGAAAAGCAGAGAGGGATTTCCGTAGCCACCTCGGTCATGACCTTTGAATACGGAGGTCGTAAGATCAATATCCTCGATACACCCGGTCACAAAGACTTTGCCGAAGATACCTACCGGACCCTAACGGCCGTAGACAGCGTTATCCTGGTCATCGACTGTGTTAAAGGGGTGGAAGAGCAGACAGAAAAGCTGATGGAAGTATGCCGCATGCGGGATACGCCGGTGATTGTTTTCGTGAACAAAATGGACCGGGAAGGAAAAGACCCGTTTGACCTCCTCGACGAGCTCGAGCAAAAGCTGGGCATTAAGGTACGGCCTATCACCTGGCCGGTCAACGGCGGTAGCAGCCTGAAGGGGGTATACCACCTGCTGGATCAGCAGATGAATTATTTCAAAGTGAACAAAACCCGGCTTGAAGATGACGTAAAGGCAATTGCCCTTGACTCTCCCGAGCTGGAACAGAGTGTGGGTACCCAAGATGCCGGGCAGCTGAGAGAAGATGTGGAGATGATTGACACCGTTTACGATGCTTTCAACACCCGTGACTACCTCGACGCGAAAGTGGCTCCTGTATTTTTCGGAAGCGCCGTCAACAGCTTTGGTATCAAAGAGCTCCTGGATACGTTCTGTAAGATCAGCCCGGCCCCTATAGCCCGGATGACCAACGTACGGCAGGTAGAACCTTCCGAGAAGAAATTTACCGGCTTTGTATTTAAAATTCACGCCAATATCGACCCGCGCCACCGCGACAGGATCGCCTTCCTGAGAATTTGCTCGGGTACCTTTGAGCGGGGAAAATTCTATAAGCACGTCAGGCTGGGAAAAGAGCTCCGTTTCTCCAACCCCTATATGTTCATGGCTGACGCCAAAGAAGTGGTGGAAGAAGGCTACCCCGGTGACGTAGTAGGGCTTTACGACACCGGTAATTTCAAAATCGGGGATACCCTGACCGAAGGGGAGCAGCTTTACTTTACCGGCATTCCGAGCTTCTCGCCTGAGCTCTTCCGCGAGGTGGTCAATACCGATCCGATGAAAGCCAAGCAGCTCGACAAAGGAATCACCCAGCTGGCGGAAGAAGGAGTGGCCCAGCTCTTTACGCTTCAGCCGGGTAACCGCAAAGTGATCGGTACCGTAGGCGAACTCCAGTTTGAAGTGATCCAGTACCGTTTACTCAATGAATACGGTGCCTCCTGCCGCTTTGAGGCCCGCCCTTACAGCAAGGCCTGCTGGATCACCGCTGAAGACCCTGCCAAGCTGGCCGAGTTCATGCGCCTGAAATCCAATTATATTGCTTACGACAAAGACGAAAACCCTGTTTTCCTGGCAGAAACCGACTGGATTCTGCGGATGAACAAAGAGAATAATCCGGACATCGAATTTCATACCACCTCGGAGTTCAAGCTTCAGGGGGTATAAAGGCAGAGCCGCTAAACCTTATGAACCTTTTAAAATACGGAATGCTGTTTTTCGTCCTGTCAGTGACGGCTTCAGCGCAGAAAACCATTGCCTTCGGGCTTTCGGGTACCTATAATTTTCCCGTGAAAACCCTCGGGGCCGGGATCCGGGCAAATATTCCTGTCACGGATCGCCTGTCTGTTGTACCCCGGCTCAAATACGCCCCGAAATTCAATCAGATCGAGGAAGTGGAAGCCGGTGCCAATGCCCAGTTTGATCTTTGGGATGCTACCCGGCGGGGCGGCAGCTCCGGGCCGGTGCTGTATGTGAGTACCGGCGTACTCTATAACCGCTGGCTGAACTATTACCCGAGCAGCAATACCAAAGCCCGTCAAAATAACATACTTCCCGAGGCGGGCCTGGGAATTCTTTCCGGTGGGAACAGGCTAAAAGGATTTGCAGAAGCCCATTGGAATATTTTGTGGAATGAATCCTACGCAGAAGCCGGCCTCCTGTTCTATCCTTTTAATAAACGCTCAAAAAAATTACTGACATGTCCCTAACCAGAACACTTCTCCTGTTAAGTATCATAAGCCTCACCTCCTGCTCCAAAGAACGCCTGTTTCAAATGGAGAATTCTGCCTTTGCCGTAAAAATACCGGAAAGCCTTCAGAAGGTGCCCCAGGTGGTTACACTGAATTCCAAAAATGACCTGCCGTTCATTACCGCCGCAGGAAATTCGATAGACTTTTCTATTGACGGCTTTTACCGCACCAAAAACTTTAGCACGGTAGACTTTCCTGTGCGGCTGGAAATCACCGAGCTGCTCTCTGTCAAGGACATCATTCTTCACCAGAAGCCGACCGTTTCAGACGGGAAGCTTCTCACCACCGACGGCCAGATCAAAGTTCAGGCTTTTAAGGATCGCGATGAGCTGCAGGTGTTCCAGGGAGCGCTGCAGATCAACATGAACGGAATATTCCCCGGCCAGGGCGATCCCGATATGCTGCTCTTCCTGGGGAAAGAAACCGAAGGCCGTTTCAACTGGCAGGTAGATTCTTCCACCTGTTTTGTGGAGAAAGGACGCTTCTATTGCCAGAATATCTCTGCAACCGGCGCCTCCGGTTGGGATTATGTGCTGTTCCCCTACCAACTGGGCTGGATAAACATTGACAAATTTGCCGACTACGGCCCCACCACCTCCCTGAGCTTTGTATCGGATGTGGATCTGAAATACGTTTGCAAATTCCTCTATTTTCCGGATATCAAATCGATTATGCAGGTTTATAAAGAAAAAGCAGAGGACATTCCGGTAGGCGTAAAGGCTTTTGTTATTGCTTTTGCATTTTCAGACGATGAAACTCCGTACCTGCATTTTGAGGAAATCACGGTCCGGGAAAACCAGACCATAAATCTTCGCCTCACTCCTACTACCCTGGAAGCATTGGAAAAAAAACTGGAAAGCTTATAGCGTATACAGGCACTATGCTCTTTATTTGTATAAATTTGAACAAATGAAAAAGTTTTTTATTCTTCTCCTTTTATTTGTTGCACCGGTTCTCTATGCGCAAAAAGTAGACACCCTGTCGGTTTACAGCCCCTCCATGAAAAAAGAGATCAGGAATGTCATCATACTTCCCAAAGAGTATACGGCCGGCAAAGCCTACCCTGTGCTCTATCTTCTTCACGGTTATAACGGAAATTACGCCAGCTGGATCAAAATTAAGCCTGAGCTGCCCGAAATAGCTTCCCTGGCCGGTATGATCATTGTGTGTCCTGACGGACAGAACAGCTGGTACTGGGACAGCCCCAAAGAGCCTTCTGTACGCTTTGAAACCTATGTAAGCACGGAGCTGGTCAGCTATATAGACCAAAATTACAGCACCCGGCGCGAGCCGGCCGGTCGCGCCATCACCGGCCTGAGCATGGGCGGGCACGGCGGCCTGTGGCTCGGCATCCGCCACCAGGAGGTCTTCGGCGCCTGCGGCTCCATGAGCGGCGGCGTGGATATCCGGCCCTTCCCGGAAAACTGGGAAATGAAAAAACAGCTGGGTGATTATGCCCTCAACAAATCAAACTGGGAAGACTTTACCGTCATTAACCAGCTGCACCGGGTACACTCCGGCAAGCTGCAGATCATCATTGATTGTGGCACAGGAGACTTCTTCTACTCTGTGAATAAAGCCCTGCACGAAAAGCTGCTGTACATGAATATTGCTCATGACTACATTGAGCGGCCCGGAATTCATAACGGTGCTTACTGGAAAAACGCAGTCGACTACCAGGTCCTGTATTTTGCCAATTTCTTCAGGGCTGAAAAGCCCTGAACAGGGCTCTGCTATTCATTCCCGATAACTACGGTCCACTCCCGCACCTCCCACCCGGTGATAAGCCCGTTTTTCACATAGGGGTCGTTCCGGGCAAACTCCCGGGCAATCTCAGGACTTTCTCCCCGGAATACCAGCAAGGCACCGTCAACGGGATCGGCCAGTGCACCGGCCAGCACCAGGCTGCCTTTTTTCTGAAAAGTCCGGGCATATTGCAGATGCTCTTCCCGGTAAGAAATCCGTTTTTCCACGTAGTCTTCTACGGTTTTATAAAACAGGATGTAGTACATAAGCTGTTTTTTTTTATTCCACCCGGATGCTGTAGGCCTGAATGAGTGGCGGATTTTCAGGAGATAACGTAAAATGAACCTTCAGATTGGCTTTTTCTCCTTCCAGGATAAACGAACCGCGCAGAGCGTTCTCCGCCACTATCTCATGCACTTTCCTGATGGGGCCGGCTTTCGCAAAGGCAGCTTCAGCTTCCTCCTTCAACAAATCGGTAAAATAATCACTGAAAAAGTTCTCGGCAAAGATGCCTGAGGCTTCTGCCTTCTCCCAGGAGGGCAGAAGGGCTGCCAGCTCTTTGCTGCGCTGCTTCAGTATCGGCGAAGCAGGGAACGCCCTGGGCTTCAGACCTGCTGCGGCTACGATATACGGTAAAATTTCGTTATTCAGCAGGGCCGCGCTTCCGTATGTACCGTTCGTAAGGGTAACAATACCCAGGCCGTATTGCGGCAGTATTTTCCAGTCGGATCCGTATCCCGGTAAGCCGCCCGAATGGCCCACCATGCTGATATCATCGCAGTTCCGGTCAAGCCGAAGCCCGTAGCCGTAATGAGAAACATTCACACAGGCCTCTCCCTTGCCGGTAAATCCGCGGCGGTTCAGGCTGTTAAAATTCCAGGGATAATGCATTTCTTTCAGCGAGCTTTTCTTCAGCACCGGCGATCCCGGGGTATCCGTGTCGTAGGCCTGCTGATGAAAGGCCATGTACCGGCAGAAATCTTCTGTTGAAGTAAGAATGCCGCCCATAACGCCATAGGCGCCGTTGCCCTCAATGGGTTGCTCTATGAATTTGCCCCGCAGCCAGCGGTACCCTTTCACCAGTTGCTTCTCGGGCACCAATGTATAATCCCAATACGTATCTTTCATACCCAGCGGTTTCCAGACATGCTCTGCAATATAGGCCTGGTAGGGCTGTCCGCTGACCTTCGTAATAATATAGCCCAGCATGGCAAATGCCATGTTGCTGTATTCATACTGCACGCCCGGCTCGGTAGAAAATGAAATCCCCTGCCGGAACATGGCCAGCATTTTCCCGGTAGAAATACCCAGCTGGCGGTCACCCCAGGGATTATCTTCCGGGAAACCCGCCGAATGGGTGAGCAGGTGGCGGATGGTAATTTCGGGTGAATCAGGGGCATATTTTTGTCCCTTCAGCTCGGGAATATACTTGATTATCTCATCGTCCAGCCTTAATTTTCCGGCGTCCCGCAGCTGCAATACCGCCACTGCGGCAAAGCTCTTGGACATAGAGGCAATCCGGTAAACCGAACGGCGGTCAGGCTTCTGTTGGGTGGCCTGGTTGATCAAGCCTTCATAGCTCTCATGGATGATCCTGCCATCCAGCACCAGCGCATACGAAACGCTCGATAAATGATTCTTTGCTCCGAACTCCCGGAAACGCTTGTCCAGCTCAGGCGCTATTTTCCGGATTCTTTCTTCATCTGTCTGGGCAAACGTGCTGGCTATACCGATAAAAAGCCAGAAGAAAAGGTTGAGATATTTCATAGATCAGGGATAAAACACCGGAAGATACGGATCTAAAATGTAAAAATCAAAAAAACACCGCCCCACTGAGCACCCGGCTTGGATTCCAGGGGCTAACCGCTTACCTTTAAATCAAATATACTGCTGCCTATGTTCTATTTATCCCGTATCCTGATCCTTTTTTGCTCACTGCTCCTGGTCTCCGCCACAAAAGAGCCGCGAACCAACATTATTGTTATCTATTTTGACGACATGGGCAACGGCGATATCGCCCGTAACGGGGCCGTAGGGTATGATACTCCTAACTTTGACCAGATGGCCCGCGATGGCATGTATTTCTCCCAGTTTTATTCCCCGCAGGCCGTGTGCACCGCATCACGGGCCGGGCTGCTTACCGGCTGCTATCCTAACCGCGTAGGCTTCAGCGGTGCTATTGATCACACCTCGCGTATGGGTCTTAACCCGGCCGAAGAAACCATTGCCGAGCTGCTGAAACAACAAAGCTATGTGACCGCAGCTTACGGCAAATGGCACCTGGGTCACCAGGCCGAATTCTTACCCACACGTCACGGGTTCGATGAGTTTTTCGGTATCCCCTACTCAAACGACATGTGGCCCAATCACCCGGTAACCAAAAATTATTACCCGGAGCTGCCCCTCATCGAAAATGAAAAAGTGATCGGGCTCAATCCCGACCAAAGCCGGTTTACCACTGAATTTACCAACCGGGCGGTGAGCTTCATCCGGAAGAATAAAAACAAGCCGTTTTTTGTATACCTGGCTCATCCCATGCCTCATGTGCCGCTGGCTGTTTCTGATAAATTCAGGGGAAAATCAAAACTCGGACTTTACGGCGATGTCATCATGGAGCTGGACTGGTCAGTAGGCGAGATACGCCGGGCGCTGAAAGAAACCGGCCTTGAAGACAACACGCTCCTTATCGTGACTTCCGATAACGGCCCCTGGCTGAATTACGGAAACCACGCCGGGAGTACCGGCGGCCTGCGGGGCGGCAAAGGCAATACCTGGGAGGGCGGGCAACGGGTACCGTGCCTGATGGTCTGGAAAAACAAAATTCCGGCAGGCCGGGTTAGCCCGAATCTTGCCTCTGCCATTGATATCCTGCCTACCATAGTAGAGGTTACGGGGGCAAAATACCCCAAAAGTAAAATCGACGGCGTCAGCCTGATTCCCCTCCTGAAAGGTGATTTTTCACAGGAACCCCGAAAGAACTTTGTTTACTACTACCGCAAAAATAACCTGGAGGCCATTCGTAACGATCGCTGGAAGCTGGTCTTTGAGCACGAAGGGCGCCAATACGAGGGTTTTACACCGGGCGATGAAGGCAAACCCGGAAAAGTGAATGAGCACTTCGTATTTCCGGGCGGGCTCTACGATCTGCGCCGCGATCCCGGTGAGCGCTACGATGTCTCAGCGGCTTACCCGGAAATCAAAAAAGAGCTGGAAGCACAGGCAGACCTCATCCGGCAGGACCTGGGTGATGATCTTCAGAAGATAGAAGGAAAGAACCGGCGGCCGGCAGGAAAATTACCCTGATACAGCCCCCCCCCCCCCGCCAGGTAAAAAAAACCATAAAAAAAGCGAGTCCATATGACTCGCTTTCCTGGGGAGGCTAATGGGGTTCGAACCCACGACCTTCGGAACCACAATCCGACGCTCTAACCGGCTGAGCTATAACCTCCGTTTTGGGACTGCAAAAATACTAAAATTTTCTTCCTCAACAATCAATCAGCAACTTTTTTTCGCAATAATTTATATGTCTGTCTTCCCTGAAACCGGCATCAGAACCGCAGCGAACCTGCAATCTGCTGAAAGAAATAGGGCAAAGCTCCCGGGTAAGTCCATACAATAAATACCACTCCCCAAAGCGCTCCCCAGAGGTGGGCAAGGTGATTGACCCGATCGGCCTGCCGCCTGTCCATATACACCGAATACGCCACATAGATAATGGCAAAAATCCAGGCCGGGATCTGTACCGGGATCGGGAAGATCATCAGCTTGGACAAAGGCACTAAAATAATAAAGGCAAACACCACGGCCGATACTCCGCCCGATGCTCCGAGCGAATTGTACCCCGGGTTATTCCGGTGCCTTACCTGGTCCGGGATATTGGCCACCAGGATTCCCAGGATGTAGAGACCCATAAAATACAGGCCGCCCTGCTGCCCGAAAGACGCCGCAAAAACACTTTCCATGTTCGATCCGAACATATACAGCACATACATATTCAGCAGCAGGTGAAGGTAATCGGCATGGATAAAACCCGAGGTCAGCAGCCGGTAGTACTCTTTCCGCCGGTTTACGGTATACGGGTTATCTATAAGCCGATGAAGAAAGCTGTAATTATTGAATCCGTAGATGCTCATAATTACGGTAATAAGAATGATGACGGTAGTTAAATTCATTTGTTACGGGTTCTGATCTGGTGAATAATAGCCTGTAAATGCTCTTTCTGAGCGGGCCGCGAAACTTCCAGGGCGGCCAGGCCCCTTTCTGCCTTTTCAAAGTATTCTTCGGCAAGGGCCGTGGCCTCTGAGCGTATGCCGAGGGTATCGTAAATGCCTCTTATTCCTTCTACTTTTGCCCCGGTGTCTGTCACCGGCAACCAGCCGGAGAGCTCTTTCTCCAGCGGGGTTCCTGCCGATTTTTCCACTGCCCGCAGCAACAGCCAGGTTTTTTTATTTTCAATGATATCACCGCCCACCTGCTTGCCGAACACATCCGGGTCAGCGTATACGTCAAGGATGTCATCGGTCTGCTGGAATCCCAGGCCGAGGTTCTCCCCGATAGCGTATAATTCCCGGCAGGTAGCTTCACCGGCTCCGGCGGCAATTCCGCCCAGCTCCATGGCAAAGCCTACCAGCACCGAAGTTTTCAGACGGATCATCTCCAGGTAGTCTTCTTTGGTTACGGCGGTCCTTTCTGCAAAAAGCATGTCCAGCTGCTGGCCTTCACACACCTCTGCCGCAATCCGGTTAAAGCGCTTCAGCGCTGTTTTCAGGTATTCCGGCTCCATATTGCTCAGAAGCCCGTAAGCAGCTACCAGCATTACATCGCCCGATAAAATGGCCCGGTTGACATCCCATTTACTGTGCACGGTGGGTTTTCCACGGCGCAAAGGTGCCTGATCCATGATATCGTCATGCATCAGCGTGAAATTATGAAAAACTTCTACCGACATGGCCGCTGAAAGCGCATTTTGCCAGTTTTCAGTAAATAAATTAGCGGTGATCAGTGTCAGCAAAGGGCGGATGCGCTTTCCTCCCAGCGACATAATATAACGAATGGGCTCATACAATTCTTCCGGTGATTCGCCGTAAACATAGCTCCCGAAAGCATTTTCCAGCGCATGGCTGAACTTCTCTAAAGACATTAAACCTTTTTTTATGTAAAAATAATCTATTTCTGTGATGTACGGGTTATGATCCGGTATAACGGATAGCTGATCACCACAAACACCAGGGCAAAAGCAGAGCTTCTGACATCCTGCAGAATAGCCCCGGTCAGGAACAGGGCCGAACAGACCACCAGGAAATAAGGCACAAAAGGATAACCGGGTACCTTAAAAGGCCGGGAGAGTCCGGGCTCTGTCCGGCGAAGCCGGATAAGCGATAGGAAACCGGAGATATAGCTGATCACAAAAAAGAAAACCGCTATATCCGAAAGGATTTCGCATACTTCTTTCCCGGTGAGAATAAGCAAAACAGAAAGAAATACGGTAAACATCATCGCCAGTGAGGGCGTACCCGAAGCGCTTACCCGTTGGGCAAAGCGGGGAAAAAGCCCGTCGCGGCTCATGGAAAAAATGACACGGGGAGAGAACATCACCTGGGCGTTCATCAGGCCCAGGATGGAGATCATCAGGAAAAAGGTCACCACCCGGGCCGAGCTGTCGCCAAAAATATAACGGATGGCATCAGAGGCCGCCAGCTTGGAGCCGGCCAGGATGTCTACCGGGATCACATACAGGATAGCCGCGTTAACCAGGAGATAAATCACGATGATGAGCAGGATACCGTAAATCATAGATTTGGGCAGGCTTTTCACAGGGTCTACATTTTCTTCCGAAAAGTAAGAAGCGGTATGCCAGCCGTCAAATGTATAAAAGATAGCCTGCAGCGCGGTGATCACGCCAAGAAACAACGCCGGGCGTTCTACCTTCTCTGCGGTCACGGCCAGCGCTTCATAGTTTACATCTCCGCCAAAGAGAAAGCACACCAGCACAAAGGTCAGCAAACCCAGGGCTTTGAGAAAAGACATGATCTCCTGTGATTTACCGGCTGACCGGGTACCCGTCAGGTGAAACAGCACCAGCACAGCCAGCAGGCCTATAGAAAGCAGGCGGATGTAAGGCTCCAGCCCGGGAGCCAGCAGCACCATATATTCACTTACGGTATACGCCCCGAAGGCCAGCGCCGAAACCGTACCCAGCCAGTTGGAAATACCCGTAAAAAAACCAAAGAATTTACCGAAGGCCCGGCGGGCATATACGTACCATGAGCCGGCCTCAGGCATGGAGACACCCAGCTCAATTGCACACAATACGCCCAGGAATGCATAGATGCTGACGGCCACCCATACCAGCATGATGATGACAGGGTCACCGATAACGGCCGCTATAGGGCCGGGCTTGCGCAATATCCCGGTACCAATTGTACCCCCTACCGTTACCGCAATCCCGAAGCCTATTCCCAGTAGCTTCAGTAGCTGGTTCTTGCCGTTTTCCATCTAAAGAAGCCCGTGTTAACTCTTCCGCAGCGCCACAAGGTCGCCGAGAATCTTCTCTCCTTCCAGGAGGTAGACATCGTTTTCCTTGTCTTCTTCCTTAATTGATTTATTCAGTTTTTTAATAGACTTCCTGTTTTTGTCGGCCTCTTCCATTTCTTTCTTCCTGACCTCGTAATTCAGTGAAAATTCTTTCACATCACGGTTCTTCCGGTAGTCTTCTATATCGGCTACCAGCTCTTTGAGGTCCTCATCCGTAGCCAGTCTTTTCTGGTATTTTTCATTCAGCTTCTGCACCACTTCCGGGTTGATAAGTCCCAGCTTCTGGTAAGAAGTAGGGCGTACCTGGTCATAGGGAAGCGCCCGGCTATAGGCTTTTTCTCCCATTTCATCGGCATCAAAAGGAGACGGCAGCGTGATATCGGGCGCCACACCTTTGATCTGGGTGCTGTTACCGGTGATCCGGTAGAATTTTTCTGACGTAAATTTCAGCTGACCGTAGCCGCTCATGGCTGAACTTCCGTTCCCCAGGCCGGCCACTGAATTCCCGTTCCCTACACCGGCCACCGCAGTGGGTCTCCGGCCGTTCAGGCGGGCAAAATAGCTGTCAAGGTTGACCAGCTGCTGTACCGTACCTTTACCGAACGAGTTTTCGCCCACGATCAGGCCACGCTGGTAATCCTGGATAGCCCCGGCAAAAATCTCTGAGGCAGAGGCACTGAAACGGTTCTGCAAAATCACCAATGGCCCGTCAAATGAAATGGATTTGTCTTCGTCTGATTCCACACTTCCCTGCCCTATCGAGCTTTTGCGCTGCACCACCGGGCCCGATTTAATAAACAGGCCGGTCAGGTCTATGGCTTCTATCAGCGAGCCTCCCCCGTTATTGCGGAGGTCTACCAGCACGCCGTCTACTTTCTGGCGGTTGAAATCTTCCAGTATCTTTTTCACATCGGCCGTGGTACTCTGGAACTCGCCCCCGCGATTGGCATATTCAAAGTCGCGGTAGAACATGGGAATGTCAATAATACCCAGCTTGTAGTTCCGGTTACCGTGCTTCATATCTACCACGCTTCCCTTTGCTACAGCCTCTTCAAGATTGATCTTGTCTCTTACCAGGCGAACGGTACGGGGCGTTGACCCCATTGGCGCAGAAGAAGCCAGCAGCTTTAAACGCACCACAGAACCTTTCTTGCCCCGGATCAGCTTAATGGCATCGTCAGTAAGCCACCCGATGATATCCTGGAATTCGCCGTCATCGCCCTGCGCTACGGCCACAATGTAATCGTCCACATTTCCCTCCCCGCTTTTAAAGAGAGGCCCGCCCGGCACAATGCTCTTGATCACCACGTAGTCTCCTTCGTTCAGCAGCGATGCCCCGATGCCCTCAATAGATTGCGACATCGAAATATTGAACTGGTCGGCCGCCGCCGGGATCATATAGGAAGTATGCGGATCGAGGTATTCGGTGAACGAATTCATGAAGAAATGAAATACATTCTCCGATTTATAGGCAGAAGTACGTTTCTCCATTACGCTGTAGCGGTTTTTCAGGGTTGCCACCACGGCTGAGTCGGTTTTGCCGCTCAGCTTCAGGCTCAGCGCCTGGTTGATCAGTATCTTATCCCATTCCTTATCCAGCTCGGCATCTGATCCGGCCCACGGCGCTTTCTCCCTGTCGGCCTCGATCACCAGGTTGGTGTTGTAGTCGATGGGCTTATCCAGGAACTGCTCAATGTATTCTGCACGGGCCTTGTATTTGGTACGGTATTTATTGAATACGGCAAACGCCGCCTCCAGATTACCGTTTTTCATGGCCTCATCCAGGGTAAACCGGTACTTCTCAAAGCTATCAATCTCAGGTTTGGTAAAATAGAGCTTTCCGCCGTCAATGTTGTTGAGGTAATTGTCCCACACATGCGAAGACAGCGAGTCGTCCAGGTCAAACTTATTGAAATGGTAATCGCTCAGAAACTGGGTTACCCGGGTTTGAATTTCGTATTGCACCGAGTCGGGTGCCAAAGCCTCATAGCCGTAGTGCGGAGCCTGTGCCCGGCTAAGGGAGCTAACCAGGCCCAGTATAATTATAAGAATTCCAGCTCTTTTCATGCGTATAAAATTTAGCCTTCCACCTTCAGGTTTTCAGCATTGATCATTTTTCACTCTTTAACGATATTCAGCAGCTCTATTTCAAAAACGAGTGTCTGGTTAGGTCCAATCACCGGCGGTGCCTGAAGCCCGTAGGCCAGGTCTTCCGGGATAAACACCTTCCACTTGGAACCAACGGGCATCAGCTGCAGCACTTCGGTCCAGCCTTTGATGACCTGGGTCAGCCCGAATACCACGGGTTCTCCCCGCTTAACAGAGCTGTCAAATTCGTTCCCGTCCAGTGTTTCCCCTGAATAATGTACCTTCACCTGGTCGTCAAGCGTAGGCCTGGCACCGGTACCCTCTTTAATAACCTGGTATTGAAGACCCGAAGGAAGGGTAACCACCCCGGCAACTTCTTTGTTCTTATTTAGGAACGCCTGGCCCTTATCTTTATTTTCTTTGGCCGAGCGCATGCTCTCATTCATGAAGTAATTCCGGATGAAATCATTGCATTGCTCCGGGTTCATGGCCGGCTTATCGGCCAGGGTCGCCTGTATGGCCCGGGCAAATACCTCTGCGTTGATCGCCAGGTTCTGTTTTTTAAAGGTAGTGGCCACATCCACGCCGATGGCATAGCTGAGGGAATCGTTGGTTGTTTTAAGCTCCTGGCCCTGAACGTTCAGGCTGCCGGCCAGCAGCAGGGGAGCAATAAGCAATTGGGGTGTCAGTTTCATTAAAATCAATAAATCAATTAAAAGTATAACAGGTAAACGACTGATAACGTTAAATTTCGTTTTTTATTAACATCAAAATTAACAAAAACATTGATATCCGCCGATATAATATTTGATTTACCCGAAGAATAAAAGCCCTAATTATTTTTTTAATTAAGAGCCGCCATTTTCCTTTGTATAAATATTTACATCTTGTTTATGTCTTTTTTAAAGGTATTTAAGAAACCATTGCGGGTATTTGAGAAGCCCCACCATTCTTCCACACTCAGTGTCAGGGGTTTCCTGCATTCGCTCCTGGTAACCCTGGTGGTGACCTCGCTGGCTTTCCTGCTCCGGCCTTTCGGCCTGAAGCACCTGGAAGCAGCCGAGCTGAACAACGTGGTCTTCACCTCGGGCGGCATCACCTTTATCATGATGATCCTGGCCCAGTTTCTCTTCCCGCTCCTGATCAAAGATTTCTATAACGAAGAAAAATGGACCACCGGCAAGCAGCTGACCCAGCTGCTGATCATGTCGGCGCTGATCTGCCTGGCCACCGTTTATTACCTGCATTCCAAATCGCTGGCCGCCTTCCCGCTGGATGCCTTCATCCTGTTCGGCTTAAGCATTATTCCCCTGGGAATACTGGCCGTAATTCAGCAGAATATGCTGCACAATAAGTTTGAGCGGCTGGCTATTGAAAAGAACGAGGAGCTGAAACGCAAGGGCGTGGTGAATTCCGAAAACCCGTTAAATGTACTGGCGTTCAGGGGCAACGGAGAAAAGCTGAACCTGATCCCGAATCAGCTGATCTATATCCGCCTGGGCGATATTTCCGAATTTTATTACCAGAATATGCTGGGTGTTGAGAAAAGCAGCATGAACATTCCGCGCCAGGCCATCCTGGATGAGCTGAAGGGGCATCCCCAGTTCGAGGTTTTCCGCGGTGATATCATTGTTAACGTAAATGCCATCCGCCAGGTAAGCGGCTCGGCCCGCGGGTACGACATCGAAATTGCCCGGATCAATGAGCTCGTAAAGGTGTCGCATAAGGATAAGAAGAAGATTGAGAAACTGTGAGAAACTCTTTCAGAATACTTTCATCCACTTCTCCTGCGCTTTCATCACCTGCTCTATCACTTCACGGGCTGCGCCACGGCCGCCGGGTGCAGAGGTGATGTAATCCGCCCGCTGCTTTACTTCTTCCACGGCATCAGCGGGGCAGCAGGCCAGCACCGGGAAAGCATTCATAATCAGCAGGTCGGGAATATCATCCCCGATATATAAAACTTCTTCGGCCGGAATTCCCTTCCCGGCAAGGTACCTCTCCAGCACCCCGGGCTTTTCTGCCGTGCCTACCCCGATATACACATCGGTAACGCCCAGGGCGTTCATTCGCGAAATAATGCTTTCCTGCTTACCGCCGGAGATAACCGCAATACGGTACCCGCTCTTCAGCGCCATCTGTACCGCATAGCCGTCACGTACGTTAAAGGTACGGGTAACGTCATCGCGGGTAACCGTCAGGGTGGCGTCAGTAAAAACGCCGTCTACATCAAAAACCAGGGTGGTTATCTGCCTGAATCTGTCTGTCATAGAATGTTGTTAAATGAAGTACCCTGAATACAGAAGGGTTGTCCAGAAAAGCGCTGCTGTTTGAAATACCGACGGTGCCTGAAAAGCGGCGAACCGCCCTTTTCAGGCACCGTCTTCCCGGCAGAATTTTATTCTTCTCTGCCTTTATTAAGCTCTTCCTGCCATTTCTTAAGCTCTTCCCACTTGCCGTCGCGGGCCAGTGCGCCCTGCTGAGGCCAGGTGGTGGGATCGTGCATCTGGAAGCGGCTTCCGCCACCGTCCAGTATCGCTTTCAGCCTGTCAGCTTCGGTGTTGGCCAGGTCATCAAATGAATAAATACCTGCCTGGTTGAAAAGCTCTTCGATCTTCGGACCAATTCCTTCCACGATCTTCAGGTCATCTTTCTTAATTTTCGGCTTTTCGGTCAGGGCTGCGGCGGCAACCGCTGCAACGGCCGCTCCTCCGGCTACCTTGCTTTTGCGGCAGGCTTCGAGCTCTCCTTCCAGGAAAGCCGTGCGGTCACTGAATTCACGCTTTAGCTTGCCATTTTCGCTTTCCAGCAGGGAAATACGGTGATAAAGCTCTTCGGTATGTTTTTTCAGCCGGTTACCTACCAGCCAGCTTAACAGCCACCATAAAAGAAGTCCCAGGGCCAATAAAAAGAGGAAAAGATCCCACGGGAAATTACAGAGTAAACATTTTACATTTTCCATAGTTTTATTTAATAAGTCTGATCGAAACTCTCCTGTTTTTTTGTTTTCCTTCCGGAGTGCCGTTATCGGCAATCGGTTGGGTTTCTCCTTTTCCGGAAACCTCCAGGTTGGCACCGGTAAAGCCTTCTCCTACCAGGATATCGCGAACCCTGGCCGCCCGTGACTCAGACAAGCGCTGGTTCAGCTCTTCCGAGCCGTCGCTGTCGGTATGTCCTGTCAGGCTCAGCTTTTCTCCCGGGTTTTCTGCCAGGTATTTTTTAGCCAGTGCCAGCCAGTCGTTGATTTCCTTTGTCCTGATGATGTTCGGGCTACCCGACTGGAAGTAAATATCCAGCGGTTCAAAAAGTGCTTTTTCCGTAGGCGTGAGATCTGACCGGGTGGTGTCAGTTTCTGTAACAGGGGGAAGGGCCTCCACCACAACTTCTTCTACTGTCGCTACTTCCTCCGTACCGTTTGCACAGAAAGGTCTTCTGACCTGGTTCCAGAACAAACTATACAAAAACGACCCCAGCAAAATCACTAAAGGGATTAAAAATCTGTTCATGATCTGAATCGGGTGTAAATAATTAATAATGAGCTAAAAATAGGTTCTATTTTAATAAAAACAAACTTTTACACTCACTTTTTCAATAAACGGGTTAAAACTTTCCCGTTCATCCCGGTTTACCCCTTTCTTTTTTATTCATTTAGCCGGTTTTTCACTTTTCCAAGCGTCTCTTCGGCCGAATACTGCGCCAGCTTTTCAATCCGGAAATTGCTCAGCGCCGCCTCCAGCCGCTGCAATTTACCCGGCTGGTTTTTGTATTGCTCCCGGAGCATGCTGATCTTTTCGAAATCCTGTATACCCTCTATGATTTTTTCCATCCGGATGGAAGAGAACGGCCCGGGATATACAAAATACGTATCACCGGCGGGCCAGGCGGTAAACCGGCTGTCGTTCAGCGGATCTTTCGGCCAGCTGTTATACGCCCAGCGCAGGAAGCCGTCCATACGGGTAGCTGCGGTATACCATCCCATCCAGACCGATTCATCCGGGGGAGAGAACGTGAACATATTCGGATATTTCTCTGTACAGCAGGTATACCAGGTGCTGATTTTTCCCTGTTGCTTTCTTTCGTTCAGTACTTTATCGGGGAAGGTCCATTTCGAGGCCACACAGTAATCAAAGATATCCTTTTCAATTTCCGGGTGCCAGGAGCCGGCCAGGGAGATTTTCCAGGCGGGATCTATTGTCTTCAGCAACGCAATCACCGACTGCATGGCTTCCATCGGGCGCTCGTCCATGGCAATGGTGGTTATCTCAAACCAGCCTTTCTGCTTTAAATGAAGGGTAAAGTCTTTCAGCATGGTGCCCCAGAAGGCATTATACGCCGGTGTACCAATGGCTTCGGTAAATACAACCTCCTTTTTCAGGCCTTCATCGTAATACGGGAATGCTATTTTCCACGGCACCATGCTGTAGCAGTTGATGCGCTGTTTAATGCCGCAGCTCATCACAAATTCAATATACCGGTCAAAGAGGCTGTAGTCAAATTTCCATTGCCCGTCCTGCCGGCGGGTCCACCTGATCAGCCCGGGGTAATCGTCATAGGTCTGATGGCCCCAGGGCTCTTCCACAACAGAGGCCGTAATCACCTTCTGACCTGCGTTAGCCAGCAGGGTATAGTATTTTCTCATCAGGTCAAAGTGCTCTTTGCTCCAGAGCGGCACCCGGTGCACCCGGGCCACCGCCGCGGGGTGTTGCCAGAAGTCGAGGTGAAATTTCCAGTCGGCCGGCGAAGGCAGTGTTTTGTCCAGTACGGTCAGCACCACCTGCAGCACAAATTTACGCCCGGCATGAACGGTCACTGTACCGGTATAGCGGCCGGCAGCCGCCTGCTCAGGCACACGGATACTCAGCCAGAGCGGCTGGGTAGTACGGGCAGCAACAGCCACCGACGCCACGTCTGTGTTGATGCGGTCAGCCACATAAGATGAATCAAAATCGGCAGATTTCCGGTATCCGCACCCGTCGCGGAACTCATCGGTCAGCACATACTCCAGGAAACCCGTTGTGATATGCTTCTTTTCTATGGTGTTTCCTTTCTGGTCTTTCAGGTCACTGACGGTCACGGTTACCCCGCTCAGCTCCTGCTTTGACCAGGTCAGCACCTGGGTATGCACTTTCTCGTTTTTCCAGGCTTTAACGGCCCAGGTGTCCTGCTGCACAATGGCCGGCGGCAGCTCTTTCTGAAAGCGCCGCGAGCTTGTGGCGAAGCTGACAGCCGTGGCCTTAGACATGTTTTCCCACACCCGGGCACGCTCTGCTTCGGTGGTGACAGGCACTTTCTGCAAATCAAGACTGACATCCTGGGCCCACGCCGTCATGCCCAGGAAAACGGCAACAATTCCGGAAAAGTATTTTATCATTTTCTTCATTTTTTAATATAAACCAGCCTGTAAACGGGGTAAATGCAAATGACGCTGACCGGGTGTTCCCAGGGTCAGCGTCATTTCAGAATCTGCTCTTATTTTTTTGTATTAATGACCTCTGTCCGTACAAAGTTGCTTCTCCTGCCTGACGGCGTGATCACCACCGCCTTAAATACACGCGCTTTGCCCGGAGGAACCACAATTTTCACCTGGTCTTTAAATTCGAGATCCAGCTCGGAAGGGTCGTAGTCATCGAGGGTATAGTAAATCCTGGCTCCTTCTACTGAAGGCACCAGGCCCCTTACGATATATTCCGAAGCATAGATAACCGTATCTTTCAACCCGTATACTTCGGGTACCCGGTACAGGGTGCCCGATTTATCTACCCGGGCCAGCTCATGGGCTGCCCGTTGCTGTGAGAACTCCTTCCAGCTTTTGCCGGCCGGGTCTGTCCAGGCAATCTCTGACAGCGCCAGTAAACGGGGCAGTATGGTAAATTCTACTTTATTCGGGGTTTCAATGTACTCCGTCCATACATTCCCCTGCACGCCTTTGATATGCTTGCGCTTGCTTTCTTCCAGTTTCTGAGGAACAGGATCAGCAGCGTATATTTTCTCCATGGTAGAGTACCCGCCGATGCTCAGCGGCTCACGGTTTTTATCCGGTCCCTGCTTGTGGTCAAGGTAAAGGCCATAGCTGTTGGGGGTCATGATCACGTCGTGCCCTTCGTTGGCAGCGGCAATCCCGCCGGCGTCGCCTCTCCAGCTCATGACGGTGGCATTCGGTGCCAGTCCGCCTTCCAGGATCTCATCCCAGCCAATGATCCGGCGTCCTTTGCTGTTCACATATTTCTCCATCCGCTGGATAAAATAGCTCTGCAGCTCGTGCTCGTCTTTCAGGTTGTTGTCTTTGATTCTTTTCTGGCAGTGCGGACATTTCTTCCATTCCGCCTTGGGGCATTCATCCCCGCCGATATGAATATAATTGCTCGGGAAGATGGTGATCACCTCATCCAGCACATCCTGCAAAAACTCAAAGGTATGATCTTTGCCAGCACAGAATACATCGTCAAAAACACCCCAGGTCTGGGCTGCTTCGTACGGTCCGCCTGAACAGCCCAGCTCAGGATAGGCCTGCAAAGCCGCCAGGGCGTGGCCCGGCATCTCAATTTCGGGGATAACCGTAATAAATCTTTCTTTGGCATAAGCCACCACTTCGCGGGCCTGATCCTGGGTATAGAAACCGCCGTAAGGTGTAGCATCATAGTCACCGTCTTTCTTATAGTTACCGATCAGGGTCTGCTTTCTGAAGCCGCCTATCTCTGTAAGTTTGGGATATTTCTTAATTTCCAGCCTCCAGCCCTGGTCATCGGTCAGGTGCCAGTGGAAAACGTTCATTTTGTAGGTAGCCAGGATATCAATGTATTTCTTGATAAAGCTCAGGGGAAACATATGGCGGCCCACATCCAGGTGCAGCCCGCGGTAAGCAAAACGCGGCTCATCTTTGATAGATACCGCACCGATTCTGAGCTCACCGGGTTTTTCAGCCAGGGGCAGCAGCTGGATCAGCGACTGGTACCCGTAAAAAAGGCCGGCATTTACCCCGCTGATCTCTACGGTCTGGGGAGAAACTTCCAGCTGGTAGGCTTCTTCATTGCCTTTGGCAGAAGATACAAAACGAATTACATTTTTACCGCTTTTCTTCTCCGCTGTTTTGAGATTTATACCGTATTGCGCATTAACGTAAGCCTGGAACAGGTCTGCCATACGTTTGCTGTCGGCATTATCATACGACACCAGCGTAGCAGAATTGATAACAAATTCCCCGGTTTTTGCCTGAACACTATTCGGTTTGGGAATAATGTTCACCGGCTGCTGGGCCGGCAAAACGGTACTTACAAAAACGGCCAGAACGACCAGAAAAAGTGATCTCATAGTATATTTGGTTAATTCCTTCCCAAATATACATAATATTTCTTTTTATATTTATAGAAAAATTTAATTATATACAGACCTTTTATTAAATTAATTTATCATTTCTCACAAAGGGTGTTACTCTCTCACAGGTCACTCCGATGGTAAGACCCTGGAAAAATGATATACCTTTCCTACAAAAATTTGACCACTTCGTGGTCAATGTTATGACTTTTTGGGCACCCTTATTCTGAAAAAGCAGCTGTCAGAGAGAATTCTCATAGGTTTTTTGTTTATTATGTGTGTAAATCTGTACCGGTCTGTAAGGTACAAAAAAAGGGTTGCCATGCCTGGCAACCCTCCTTCTTATCATCCCGTCTCTGTTAGTCAATCAGTACGGCTTCACCCGACTGCACGTCGTTTTCCACCGTTTTGAACTTCACATCCCGCTTTACGGTTCCGTTCCGGTATTGAACATTCACCCGGTCGTTACGGTTGGCCACTTTCTGTACGTTAACAGGCTTTACGGGCTGGCGATCTTCCGAGTCTGCCGCCCGGTTGGTCTGCAGGGCCGGGTTCGACTGTTTCGGCGGCGGAGCGATCTGCTGGAACCGCAGCTCTTCCACACCTGCTTTCATCAGGAAGCCCACCGTTTCCGAGTTCACTTTTTTCAGGAAGCTCTGGAAGAGCTCCACCCCTTCAAATTTATAGATCAGCAACGGGTCTTTCTGTTCGTAAGAAGCATTCTGTACCGACTGCTTGAGGTCATCCATATCGCGCAGGTGCTCTTTCCATTCCTGGTCTATAATGCCCAGGGATATGGCTTTTTCAATGGCCAGGATAAGTTCTTTCCCCTCCGACTCCACTGATTTTTTCAGGTCGGCGTAAACCGCCATGCGCCGGGTTCCGTCGCTGATGACCGCCATATACGGCTCGTCTACCAGGGCCTGCCGGTCGTTCAGGATATTCCGCAGACCCGGCACGATGTTTTTCCGGATGGCATCGTTTTTAGCATTATAATGGGCCTCAGCCATATCGTACAGGGTATGGATCAGCGAGGCACCGCCTTTGGCAAAGTCTGCTTCAGAGATTTCAGGCTTCATGCCCAGCCGCTGCATGCACCGTACCTCGAACTCTTCGTAATTACCGGCCGTTTGTCTTACAATGTCAGCGCAGGTATCGTAGATGATGTTGGCAATATCCAGGGCCAGTCGCTCGCCGAAGAGGGCGTTCTTTCTCCGTTTGTATATGGTATCCCGCTGGATATTCATCACGTCATCGTATTCAATGAGGCGTTTCCGCATCCCGAAGTTGTTCTCTTCCACCTTGCGTTGGGCCCGCTCAATAGAGCTGGTGATCATGGAGCTCTGGATCACCTCTCCTTCTTCCATACCCATGCGGTCCATTACCTTGGCAATCCGGTCTGAGCCGAACATCCGCATCAGGCCGTCTTCCAGGCTGACAAAGAATTGCGATGAACCGGGGTCTCCCTGCCGGCCCGACCGGCCTCTCAGCTGACGGTCAACCCTTCTTGATTCGTGTCTTTCGGTACCGATAATGGCCAGTCCACCCGACTCCCGGCTATCCGGGGTCAGCTTGATGTCGGTACCCCTACCCGCCATGTTGGTGGCGATGGTCACGGTACCCGGCTTACCGGCTTCTGCCACGATATCTGCCTCACGGGCGTGCTGCTTGGCATTCAGTACCTGGTGAGGTATTTTTTTCAGGGTGAGCATACGGCTCAGCAGCTCGGAATTTTCTACCGAGGTGGTACCCACCAGCACCGGGCGGCCTATGCTGACCATTTCGTTAATCTCGTCTACCACGGCGTTGTATTTTTCACGCACGGTTTTATAGACCTTGTCTTCCCGGTCTTCCCGGATAATCGTTTTATTGGTAGGAATAGAGATTACATCCAGCTTATAGATCTTCCAGAATTCCGCCGCTTCGGTTTCGGCCGTACCGGTCATACCGGCCAGCTTGTGGTACATCCGGAAGTAATTCTGCAGTGTGATGGTGGCGTAGGTCTGGGTAGAGTCTTCCACTTTCACGTTTTCTTTGGCTTCTACTGCCTGGTGCAGCCCGTCTGACCAGCGGCGGCCGTCCATGATACGACCG
The DNA here is from genome assembly GCF_040829825.2 of Leadbetterella sp. DM7. Taxonomy (NCBI): domain Bacteria; kingdom Pseudomonadati; phylum Bacteroidota; class Cytophagia; order Cytophagales; family Leadbetterellaceae; genus Leadbetterella; species Leadbetterella sp. DM7. The sequence continues at coordinate 373,543 of NZ_JBFOLH020000002.1, forward strand.
GTCTGCTCATCCACAATTTTCACCTTGCCTTCTATCAGCACATAGTCTACATCTTTCTCAAACAGGGTATAGGCTTTCACCAGCTGGTTAACGGCATGAATACGCTCTGCTTTGGTCGAATAATCCCTGATCAGCTCATCGTTTTTCAGGATTTTTTCTTCGGCATTCAGGTCAGAACGCTCAATAGCGGTCATCTCAATGCTGAGGTCAGGCATAATGAAGAACTGCGGGTCCTGTCCCTGGGCCGACAGGTAGTCGATCCCTTTATCGGTCAGCTCAACCGAGTTGTTTTTTTCATCAATGGTAAAATACAGGGGCGCATCAGCCTCAGGCATCAGCTTCTGGTTTTCTGCAATGTAAATGGCTTCGGTATCCAGCAGGAGCTTCTTTATACCGGTTTCGGAAAGAAACTTGATCAGGGGCTTGCTTTTCGGCAAACCTCTGAAGGCCCGGAACAGGGAAAGTCCGCCGTCTTTTTTATTGCCTTCGGCAATGAGCTTCTTGGCTTCTACCAGGTAGCCGCTCACCAGCTGCTTCTGCATTTCTACCAGCTGGGATACGCGGGGTTTCAGGGCGTTGTACAGCTCATCGTCGTTTTTACGGGTCATCGGACCGGAGATGATGAGGGGCGTACGGGCGTCATCCACCAGCACGGAGTCTACCTCATCCACCATAGCGTAGTGGTGCTCGCGTTGTACCAGCTCTTCCGGGTCACTTACCATGTTATCCCGGAGGTAATCAAAGCCGAACTCGTTGTTGGTACCGTAGGTAATGTCGGCATTGTAGGCTTTCTTCCGCTGCGGTGAGTTGGCCCGGTGCTTATCGATACAGTCGCAGGTAACCCCGTTAAATTCAAAGATGGGTCCCATCCATTCAGAGTCACGACGGGCCAGGTAATCGTTCACCGTTACAATATGTACTCCTTTTCCGGCCAGGGCGTTCAGGAATGCCGGGAAGGTCGCCACCAGGGTTTTACCTTCACCCGTGGCCATTTCGGCGATATTTCCTTTGTGCAGGGCCGCACCACCGATGATCTGCACATCGTAATGCAGCATATCCCATTTCAGCAGGTTACCGGCCGCATACCATTCGTTCTTCCAGACAGCCTTATCGCCTTTGATCTCGATATGGCTTTTGGTCATGGCCAGCTCGCGGTCGAGGTGAGTGGCGGTTACTTCCAGCTCGTCATTTTCCAGGAACCGGCGGGCCGTTTCTTTCACAATGGCAAAGGCCCTGGGCAGGATCTCCAGCAGCACCACTTCCAGCTCCTCATTTCTTTTGAGGCCAAGCTCATCGATCTTTTTAAACAATTCTTCTTTGCGGTCTATCGACAAATCACCGGCGGCCTGTTCTTTCAGCTCGGCGATCTGTTGGTCGATATCGGCCAGCTTTTCACGGATATAATCTTTCAGATCCTGTGTCTTCTGCCTGAATTCATCATTATTTAATGAAACCAGCCTGGCATACTCCTCGTTGGTAGCAGCTACATAAGGACTCAGGGCCTTAATATCTTTTTCCGATTTTGTACCAAATATCTTGGCAACCCCTTTCGTGAGAAAATTAAGCATAAACTTTTATGACGTACTGTCGTATTTTAATTACACTGCAAATTTATTTAATAACAACGTTCGGTTATCAATAATAATGCGGTAATTACAAAAATCGGGATAAACGGACAAAATGGCAGATTAGTTCCGGATACCGAGTTCCGAGTTCCGAGTAAAAGCAACAGTCAACCACCCGGAACTAAGTACCCGAAACTAAATACCCGAAACTAAATACCCGAAACTAAGTACTCGGAACTCGGTACTCGAAACTTAATTATACTGTTCCAACAGGTATTTAATGAGGTCCGTTGTAGAAACCATCCCGGTCAGCTCTTCCCCGCTGACCACAGGCATGGCATGGAAATCTACCTGCGTAAATTTTTCAGCCACTTCTTTAATACTCTGGTCTTCGGCCACTACAATGGGTCTGCTGACCATCACCTGCTCCAGCTTCAGCATGTCAAACACAGCCTCATCGGCATCTTTCTGTCCTTCAAACATATCGCCGAAGCTCAGCCGCAGGATATCTGTTTTGCTGATGATCCCCACCAGCTTTTTACCTGAAACTACAGGCAAATGGCGTATATTATGTTCTTTCAGCAGGGTATTGACGTGGCGAAGACTGCTGTTGACGTCTGCGGTAATGAGGTCCCTGCTCATAATGGCAGCAACCGGCGTTCTTTTCTTTATCATAATTGTCAGCGATTAATGGTTTAAAGCTAAACGTATATCATGAAGCAGAAAATGACGGGCGGCAGGTGCGGATATGAAGGGGGTCATAACCGGGCAAAAGATATCAGCCTACTACACTATCATACGCCGACAAAAGCGCCTCCCTGACGATCTCGCGGGGTACTTGGCTTAGCAGAAAAGTGGTAGCGCCTTTTTCGCCCCACTTGTTCGGGACAGGATAAATGCCCGGAGCCGCCGCGCAAAAGGCGGCCTGTTCTCCGGGCGTTAAAAATATATTGGCCGAATGGTCCTGTTCCAGGTAGGTGGCAAACATTCTTTTACCGGTTACCCGGAAGCCAGTCCGGTCAAAATGCGGGCGTGATTCTGCTCCCGGGAATGAAAGGGCCAGATCTTCAAATTCCTTTTGGGTCATTTTATCCCTGATTATCAAATCGTTCAATAGCTCCGGCTATCCGGGAAGTCTTTATGTGACGTTTGCCCGGGTTCAGGGCTTGTCTATCCCTTCCAGCTTCAGCAGGGTTTCGCTATTCTCATTGTTCAGTAAAAGCGTAGTTCCCTCGATCCGGTATTTTTTAATGTTTTCCAGCTCGGCCACAAACTGCTGCTCCACTTCAAGGTTGGGGCATGCCATGAGTGTAGACCGCATTTTGGTGAATGTAATGCCGTCACTCCCGGTCAACATAAAGCCGCCACCTATCTGGTTGCACCCGGCGTTTCCGGCCACGCTGCTGTCTGATTCCGTAAAAGTAAGGTGCGGAGTGGCATGAAAGCTGCTGTCTAATACCACCGCATTGCCCTTAATTTCGGCCAGGTTCCACTGCTTGTCGAATAAGCCCGTTCCTGCCGCCTGAACCGTCTCTTCAGCGGTAGTTTCCGTGCTTTCTTTTCCGGGGTTGCATGCTGCCATGGCCAAAGCCAGGGCAAATACATAAAATGTTTTTTTCATTCGTGTATGCTTGTTTAAATTTTAACCTGCAATATAATCTTTTACCTGGAAAAAAAGAACGGGAAAGCCGCATTACTTCAGGCGTCTGAGCTCTCCTTCCATAGGATATTTGAGCACAACTTTCTTACCGGTAGTGTTTTCCAGCAGGGGTTTGAGCACCAGGTCGGCATTCTGACGGGTTTGCTCCAGGATATCCGAGTCGAGCGCCGACTGGAGGATTTGTTGCTCCGCCCGTTTATAGGCTTCTTCGAGGAGGAGCCCTTCGTTCATAAAAGCGTATTCGGTGTGGTATACTTTTGAGCGGCTGTGGTCAATCTTGTGGTAGCATATCTCCGGTTTCGGCAGGTTCACTACCAGGGTATCACCCCGGCCGACAATGTCATCGGCCGTCACTTTCCGGAGGTCGATACAGCCCACGGCTTCTCCCTGTATGATGAGAATGGCTTTCGGATCAGGCAGGAAATCACGGGCAATACTTTGCTCCACCACGTCGCGGTAGGCGTATTTCACCAGTTCCAGGTTGCCCAGCCCGGAGATTTCCTTCAGTACAATATTGTGGGTAGTGACGGCCTCCCTGTCCTTAAAAAGCTTAAAAGACCGTACCTTCTCCCAGATCAGGATAAGAAGAGCGGCAATCACCGCATAAAACAGTATGGTGATCCATTTTCTCATGAAATGATTTTAAACCGCCGGAAGGAGCTGATCGCAAGGCCTGTAAACACCAGGATCGTACCTGTCCACAACAGGTTGATAAACGGTTTTTCTATGGCTTTCAGGATAATGTATTCTTTTTCTCCGCGGTTGATTCCAAAAGTAAAGAGGCCGGTAGACGGGTCGATCCGGAGCAGCTGCGCCCGTATCCCCAGCTCATTGCTGACCACCGGAATGCTCCATATCTCCCGGTTTTTAATGGCAAATACCGGCTTCAGGATACGCTCGCCGTCACGCTCCAGGATGCGCAGGGTGGCTTCGGCTGCTACATCGCCCTCGCCGAGCGGCATGCCGTCAAGCTCGTTCAGCTGGTTTACTTCGTCGAGAATAGCGATATGGTCATTCAGGAAAAAGGTATCTTTCAGCGCCACGGAGTATTCTTCCGTGGGGGTCCACTGCTTTTCATCGCCAGTGGTCACGTAGTTGACGTGCGAGTATATATCTTTGTTCCAGTAGTGCTTGATGTCGGGAGAAACCACATTTCCCATCTGCCGGTTGATCTGGTAGCGGGGATAAAGGTTAAAGTCTTCTTTTTCTCCCCGTTTAAAGTTCACCTGGTAATAGGTATTCTCGGCATTGTATTCCACAGTATCGCCTTTTTTGGCCAGCAGCTTATCGCCGTCCATCAGGTCGGCACGCAGGGTCCCTTTGTAGTCGCTGTTGATAACCTGCTGTACAAACCGTTTTTCCACATAGCCCGGTATACCGCGGATCTTCAGGAATTCGCCGCCGTAGGTCAGGTTGAAGTCCTGGATGCGCGTAGGCCGCTTTACATACAGGAGGGTACTTTCCTGGTTGTCTTTTTCGTTCCGGAAGAGCTGGTTGCCGTCAAAATTCAGCGATATCACCCGTTGATAGGCCGAAGAATACATAATGCCTACCAGCATCAGGGCTACCCCCATGTGCGACACCGCCCCCCCGGCGATGGTTCCTTTTTTGAACTGAAAAAGCACGCTCACATTGGCCGTGATACAAAACATGCCCGCAGCCAGCAATACAATGTACTGCCACTTGTTCACGCCGGTGAGCGAGATAACAACCGCCGTCAGCAGCAGGCTGATCACCAGCGGGTTCACCAGCTTGCTCCAGGTGAGCTTCCCCCGGTTTTTCCAGAAGAAATACTGGGCAATGCCCGTCAGTATCACTACCCCCACAAACAGCCACATCTGGAATACCGTAAAGTGGGCTACAGGATCAGTAGGCATGGCCATATTCAGCTTAAGGCCGAAGAGCTCGCCTATTTTGTTATACACCGGGATAGACGTGGTAACCGTGAGCTGGAAAGCCGCCAGCACCAGCACGGTAACCCCGATGAATATCCAGAAATCGGATGAATACGTAGAAACCTCTTTCTCGTCCCGCGGCAGTTCTTTCCAGCGAACAGCCAGGAGCACCGCCGATACCAGGATAAAGAAAAACAGGTATACCAGCAGCTGTCCTGAAAGCCCGAGATCGGTAAACGAGTGCACAGAGGCCGAGCCCAGTACCCCGCTCCGGGTTAAAAATGTACTGTACAATACCAGGATAAACTGCACAATGGTCAGCACAAAGGTGGTTTTCAGCGCCGATGAGCTTTTGTTGGAGATCATCATGGTGTGCAGGGCCCCTATCATCACCAGCCATGGCACGTATACCGAGTTTTCTACGGGATCCCAGTTCCAGTAGCTTTCAAAGTTCAGGGTTTCATACGCCCACACGGCCCCCATCATGATGCCGGTACCCAACAGGATAGCCGCGGCGAGGGTCCAGGGTTGAGCCACTTTGATCCAGCCCTCATAGTCGCGCTTCCACAATGCAGCCACCGCAAAGGCAAACGGAACGGTAGTCATGGAGAAGCCCAGAAACGTGGTGGGCGGGTGAATCACCATCCAGTAATTCTGCAGCAGCGGGTTCAGCCCGTTACCGTCTTTGGGTATAAAATCAGGGTTGGTAGCCCACATGGGGGCATTCGGCATAGATTCTTTCAGCAGCAGAAACGGTGTACTGCCCAGCTTAAAGTCAGCGAAAAGCACGGCCCCCACGATCATGCTGGTTAAAAAGGCCTGAACGGCAGCAAAAACAGCCATCATAGGGTTCTCATACCCGGCGTAGCGTTTTCCCTTGCTACGGAACCAGGAAATGAGCACAAAGCCCACCAGCACGTTCCAGAACATCCACAGCAGGAAGCTCCCTTCCTGGTCCTGCCAGAAAGTAGAAATGGCATAGCCCACCGGGAGGCTCAGCGAGGTGTTGTCCCAGGCATAATGGTATTCAAAATATTTATTCAGGATGATGGAAAACAGGGTGGCCACCACCCCGATAACGAAAACCCCGTGTACGATGAAAATTTTAGGTGCCAGCTTTTTCCAGTAACTGTCACTCCCCTCCCGCGAGGCCAGCACATACACATAAGCCGAAATAACCGATGATAGAAAAGCCAGGATGGCCGAAGCATGGCCTATTTGCCCAAGATATGAACGAAGCATTACCGCTTATTTGATTTAATAAACCACAAAAATACTTTTAAAAAGCCGGTTACGACTTAAAAAGAAGAAAATTAAAGCCTTACCACACTTGTTTAGACTATTTCAAAATAAATCTTCGGCCCGTTCCAGCAGCAGGATGGCCGACTGCGGCAGGATCACATATTTTTCATCCCCGTAGCGGATTTCCACCGCGTGGCGCTGCAGGTAAATGGCCACATCTCCTTCTTCCGCCTGCAGGGGCATATACCTGACGGGTCTGGCTTTCCAGGCCTCGTCTTCATCTGCAGCAGGCAGCGGGTAACCCGGTCCTACTTTGAGCACGTAGCCCGACTGCACTTCTTCTTTCTCGGTAACGGTAGGCGGCAGATACAGCCCCGAACCGGTTTTTTCACCCGGATTTTTGGGCTTGATCAATACCCTGTCGCCCACTACCAGCAGTTTCTTCAGCTTGTTATCGTTCGTTACTGAAATCATATTGTAATCTTTCTTTTTCTCGCCGTAATATCCCAGGTTCCGGCATATTCTCCTTTATCAAAAACATACGCCTGGTCGTATAAATTCACGGTAGGGCAAACATGATACGGAATTCCCAGCAGCACATCGCCTACCGTATACCGGTCATAACGTTCCGTTTCCAGCACACCGTGCTCTTCGCTCTGGCTTTTTAATTTCAGATCCGGATGTTCCGGGAAACGGATCCTGAAGTCTACCGGGTTTTCAGCCGATACTGCCTTATGGCCCATGTCAGTAGTGATAATGCCCGCTGCAGGCCTGGAGATCACCCGGGTCAGCACAAAGGCCGCCGGTGTAAAATGCTGCTCGGTAAACTTATCGCCATAGCCCCAGTCCCAGAAAACGCTGGTACCCGGTGAAAGTATTCGGTTTTCAGCGCTCACATGCGCCGTAAAAGCCGGCGAGCCTCCGCATACCAGCTCCAGGCCGGGCACCTTTTCCGATGCCTTCCGGACAAACCCGTCGAGGAGCTGCATGCCTGCGCTCACCCGTTTTTGCCGCTCGGCCAGGTCGGCATCGGTAATGTGACCGTCATAAATATGGAGGCCTTTGATGGTGATATTCTCCCGGGCCAGCACCTCTTCAAAAAACGGCCACAGGTCGTCGTTGACCTCATGCCCGGTACGGTTCATCCCGTTATTGATATCCAGATAAACCGATACCTTGTCCATTCCGGCCGCCAGCTCGCCGGCCACTTCCCGGCAATCGACCAGGGTGGAGAAGGCGGTTCCGGGGTATTTCTCCGTCAGCTCTTTCAGCCGGCCGATCTTTGGCCCTATCAGCTGATGCGCAATCAGCACGGCAGAGGCTCCGGCCATAGCCGCCATCTCGGCCTCGGCAATGGTAGAAGCCTTAAAACGGCTTATGCCCCGGCTGATCATCAGGCGCATGACCTCCGGCATCTTATGGGTTTTCACGTGCGGCATCAGGCGGGCCGTGCCTCCGGCCACCCTGATCATCTCATCGATATTTTCAATCACCCGGTCCTTAAAAATAACGAGTGCGGGCGAGTCAAGATTCCGGTAGTTCATGGGTTATAAATTAGTTCAGGGCATATAGATCCGGGCGCCTGGCTCCGGGGTTCATTTGCCACGATATACGTTTCTCTTTTACATTCACAGCTCATACAATTCCAGCGGTAATTTATCGGGATCTTCAAAAAAAGTAAAACGTTTTCCGGTATATTCATCGGTACGTACCGGCTCACAAATTACTCCTTTTTCTTCGAGGGCCTTCACGCAGGCATCCAGGTTTCCCACCGCAAATGCCAGGTGGCGCAGGCCCGAGGCTTCAGGCCGGCTGACCCGCGCAGGCGGATCGGGAAACGAAAAAAGCTCTATCACATACTGTCCGTTAAGGGCCAGGTCGAGCTTCCATGAGCCGCGTTCTGCCCGATATACTTCCTGCAGCACTTCCAGGCCCAGCACCCTCGTATAAAAATCTTTAGAGCGCCCGTAATCCGAAACAATGACCGCAATATGATGTACTGCTTTTAACATAAACAATTCTTTTTCAGCCCCGGCTGATCTTCTTTCAGGAACAAAAATAGGCCTAAATCTCCTACCGATGCAAGGAGTGGGGTTTCCTCCGTAAATTAATTTTAATTTGAGCTGAAATCAAAAACCACAGATGCCCTCGCAAAAGCTAAGAAGCTGGTGCCGGAAGTGGATTACACCAACCCGCAGGAAATAGCCGCTATGCAGAAAATCATGCTGGCCGGTAAGAAGCAGCTGAAAGCCATTCCTGATGAATGGAAGGCAGACGGGATCTGAAGATAATGCGCCGGCTCCGGTTGCCACTTTTAAAAATCCTCTGTACCTTTGAAGTCAAGCAATATTTCAAATCAATGGGAAATCTCATAACCGGCATTCAGCAGATAGGAATAGGCGTGGTAAACGCAGAGGAAGCCTTTCAATGGTACAACAAGACCTTCAACCTGAACATTCCGCTCTTTGATGATGTGGCTGACGCCAAGCTGATGGTCAGGTACACTAACGGGAACATCCGGCGGCGGCGGGCCATCATGGCGTTAAACATTGCCGGAGGTGGCGGAGCAGAAATCTGGGAATCCAAACGGCCGCTGCCCTTAGCCGCCGATTTTGAACCGGCTTTCGGAGACCTGGGCATTTTTGCTGCCCGGATCAAGTGCCAGAATCTCGGCGATTTTGCCTATGCCAACAACCTGAAAGCCGTGCCCGGCCCTGACGGCAAACCGCTGGTATGGCTGAAAGACCCCTACCGTAACCCGATTGTGGTGGTGGAAGACGACTCCTGGTTCAAGCCCAAAGCCTCTAACACCGGCGGGGTTCTCGGTGCTGTGATCGGTGTAAGCGATATCGAGAAAGTGCTGCCCCTGTATTCGGAAGCCCTCGGACTGGACGAAATAGTTTACGACAAAACGGGCTTCTTTGAAGATCTTCCCGATGCCGGGCAAAGCCGGAATACGTTCCGCCGCGTTCTGCTCCGCAAAAAAGAAAGCCCGGAAGGTGCCTTTACCCGGCTGATCGGCAATACCGAAATTGAGCTGGTGCAGGCCCTGGATATTTCGCCCCGGAAAATTATGGAAGGACGCACCTGGGGTGACCTGGGGTACATACACCTCTGTTTTGATACCCTCAACATGGACGCCCTGGCGGCCCGTTTAAACGCACAGGGCTACCCCTTTACGGTAGATAGCGCCAACTCGTTTGACATGGGCGAAGCGGCAGGCCGTTTTACCTATATTGAAGACCCTGACGGCACTTTGCTGGAATTTGTGGAAACCCACCGCGTACCCGTACTGAAAAAGCTGGGCTGGTACATTAACCTGAAAGAACGGGGAACAGGCAAACGTTTGCCCAACTGGATGATCAATGCCCTGGGAATGGGCCGGGTGAAGGTGAAGTGAGGACGAGGTGAATTAGTTTTTTTTGTAAATTCGTGTTTTTATAAATTTGTTTTTTCGTTTTTTCGTGAAGTCGTTTTTCGCAATAACAAGGACACAGACCTTTAGAAAAGCGGAAAAACAAATTTACAAAAACACAACTTGACGGATTTATAAAAATATTTCTTATCTTTGCCACACTTTTTCTCAAACGCCTCCTTTTTGCCTAAAGGAAGCCTCTTTGAAACATAAAATTTATCTATTAATTTTTTTTATTAAATGGACTTAATTAAATTTGTAGAGTCAGAGGTTAACGGAACCAATGCCAACCTTCCTGACTTTAAGGCTGGAGACACTGTAAATGTGTACGTTAAGATTATCGAAGGTAACAAAGAGCGTATACAGCTTTACCAGGGTGTAGTGATCCAAAGAAAAAACTACGGAACTCCGGGAGAATCATTTACCGTTCGTAAAATCTCCAACGGTGTGGGTGTAGAAAGAATTTTCCCTGTACTGTCGCCTTCAATTGATAAAATTGAAGTGATCAGGAGAGGTAAGGTGCGCAGAGCTAAATTGTATTACCTGAGAGGTAAGCACGGTAAAGCCGCCAGAATCAAAGAATTGAAAAAATAAGCAGCGATTGCTTTAAAGATTTTAAGTAATAGCTTTTTCATAATTTGTAGAAAAACGTCATCTCTTTGAGATGACTTTTTTTTTCAGGACGAAATGTGTTAAATTTCGAGTGTGTTGATCAAAACACTCCAACCAATGGAATTCTTCAAGTACCAGGGAACCGGAAATGATTTCGTGATGATCGATAACCGCGGCATGCAGTTCGATGACACGCAGGCAAACATTGCCCGTATCTGCCACCGCCGCTTCGGCGTAGGTGCTGACGGCCTCATTCTCATTGAAAATGCCGAAGGCTACGACTTCCGGATGCGTTATTTCAATGCTGACGGTGCCGAGGGCAGCATGTGCGGCAACGGGGGCCGCTGTGCCGTGCAGTTTGCCGCAGACCTGGGCATTTTTGAGGGCAGCACCCGTTTCCTGGCGGTTGACGGCGGGCACGAATCGAAAATAGAGCACGGCAACGTATTCCTGCACATGATTGACGTGGATGGCATAGAAGAGGTTCAGGACGGCTACTTCCTGAATACGGGTTCGCCCCACCTGGTCATCTTTCATACCGATACCGACAGCCTGGATGTGAAGACTTTGGGTGCGGCCATCCGCTACAGCGACTACTGGAAAAGCCGCGGCGGAGTGAATGTGAATTTCGTACAGGTCATTGACGCGGGTACCCTGAAGGTACGCACCTACGAAAGAGGGGTGGAAGACGAGACCTACTCGTGCGGAACCGGCGTAACGGCAGCGGCCATTGTAAGCCACCTGCGCAGGTCAGCCGGTGATCACCTCCGGGTAACCACCCTGGGCGGCGAGCTGAAAGTATCTTTCCAAACCGGCCCTAAAATCTCCGGAATTGTCCTTTCGGGCCCCGCAAAACAGGTTTTTAGCGGTAAAATATAGAATTTGCCGTTTATTTTTTTGGAGGAAATACTTTTTGTATTGTATCTTGCACCCGATTTCAAAGTCACTTCCGGAAATCCGGGCGGCAAAACCAGATCCGCCCGATCCATCAAATCAATTTTTTTCGAAATTTAGATATACCTTTAATTGTAGTGTGATATCCGTGGATGGTGAGTATATCCTGAACATCTCATATCAAATCTTTACCCGATACTGTCTGCCTATTGCCCGACTTTAAGGTTTAGACTTTCGAACAAACCTAATATTAATTTAATTCAGTGGAAGAAGAAAAAAAACCGGCCAGAGCCACCAGAAGTAAAGCAAAAGCCTCTGAGGCTGAGCCTGCGACAGAAGCTCCCAAGACTCCCAGAGTCAGGAAAAGAATTACACGAGTAGTTTCGGACGATACCACGCAATCTCCCAATCTTAACCCGGTTCCCGCCTTTGAGGAAACATTCCCTGAACCGGAAATCCAGGTACCTGAACCTTTTGTAGACGAAGTAGTTATACCCGCGATATCCGACGAAGAAATAGACATGTCTGACCTCATGGAAGAGGTGCCCGACATCACCGACGAAGACCTGGGAATTGTAGACGAGATAACCAAAGAGCAGGCCCTGGATGCCAAACGCAAAGACGATTACAGCAGAAACATAAAAAAACAGTTCAATAGCCTGGTCAAAGAGTTTGACGGACTCATCGATAATACCGGGGTATTGGAGATCATGAGTGAAGGAAGCTACGGTTTCCTCCGTTCAGCCGACTACAACTACCTGGCCAGTCCGGACGATATTTACGTATCTCCTTCGCAGATCAAGCTTTTCGGACTGAAAACCGGTGATACCATTCACGGTACCATCCGCCCGCCCAAAGACGGGGAAAAATATTTCGCCCTGCTGAAAGTGATCTCGGTAAACGGGAAAACCACCGAGGAAATCCGCGACCGGATTCCTTTTGAATACCTTACGCCGCTGTTCCCGCAGGAAAAGATCCGGCTCAGCACGCGGCCCGAGATTATGTCTACCCGGGTGCTTGACCTCTTCTCCCCTATCGGTAAAGGCCAGCGGGGGATGATCGTGGCACAGCCCAAAACCGGTAAAACGGTACTCCTGAAAGAGATAGCCAATGCCATCACCATCAATCACCCCGAAATTTACCTGATCATCCTGCTGATCGATGAAAGGCCGGAAGAGGTAACCGACATGCAACGCAGCGTAAAGGCTGAAGTGATTTCTTCTACCTTTGATGAAACGGCTGAAAAGCACGTGAAGGTTTCGGGCATGGTGCTTGAAAAAGCCAAACGGCTGGTAGAATCGGGTCACGACGTAGTGATCCTGCTCGACTCCATTACCCGCCTGGCACGGGCGTATAACACCACTCAGCCTTCTTCGGGTAAGATTCTCTCGGGTGGGGTCGATGCCAACGCCCTGCACAAGCCCAAGCGCTTCTTTGGTGCGGCCCGGAAGATCGAGAACGGCGGCTCACTGACCATCGTGGCTACGGCCCTGATCGATACCGGTTCAAAAATGGACGAGGTGATCTTCGAAGAATTCAAAGGTACCGGTAACATGGAGCTCCAGCTGGACCGGAGGCTGGCCAACAAGCGGGTTTTCCCTTCTATCGATATCCTGACCTCCGGTACCCGGAAAGAAGATCTGCTGATGGAAAAAGACGAGCTTCAGCGCGTATGGCTGCTTAGAAAATATATGGCCGACATGAACCCGATGGAAACCATGGAATTCCTGCTTTCCAAAATGAGAGGCACCAGAGATAATGCGGAGTTCCTGGCGACGATGAACCGGTGAGGGAAGTGAAAAGTTAAAAGTGAAAAGATAAAAGTGAAAAGTTGCGGTACATAATTCATTATATAAAAGAATTGTACCGCAACTTTTCACTTTTAGTTTTTAACTATCTATTGCTGTTGTCCGCTCTCACTCCCGCCCCCGATCACATCATCATTCTTCACTGACCTTGTTTTTTTCTGCACAAAGGCCATCTTGCCTATCTTGTAGCTGAAAGTTACTTTGATGTTCTGGTTATAGATGTTGTTGCGGCTATACTGTTCATACAGCGGTGAAATAACCGTGCTGTTCATCTTCATACCGCCCAGGAAGTTCTCAGCAGCCAGGCCGATGCTTCCTTTCTTGTTGTTGAAGTCTTTTTTCACGCCTACCGAATACATATAGAAGCTACCCATGGTTCCCTGCAGCTGTACCTGCTTGCCGCGGAATCCGCCGAAAGCCTGTACGGTCCAGCTGTTGGGCAGCACCAGTTGCGACTGCAGCCTGCCCCCCAGCACAATGCCCGAGTTGTCGGCCATCCGGTAGCTTCCGTCAGCCGCAGCAATCTGTCCTTCCATATAGGTGTAGTAAAGGTCCAGTCCGCCGTTAAGCGTCCATTTCGGGGTGAGGTAGAAGTTTCCGAAGAGGTTTCCGCCCAGGGCTTTCTGGGTACCGATGTTCTCAAAGGTAGTGATCATGGCCCCGGCCAGGGTGTCTGACGGCGTGGTGATCCGGGTAACGGCATTGTTGGTCTGGCGTCCGAACAGCGAGAAGTTATAATAGTTCTTCCCGGAAAAAGTGCTCAGCGACAGTTCCACGTTATCGGTGATCTCAGGTCTCAGGTTCGGATTACCGATGCTGATATTCTGCGGGTTCGATGCGTTGTAGTTCGGGTTCAGCTGCTGAAGCCCCGGTCTCTGGATCCGCTTATTGTACGCTAATTTTACGGTAGAACCGTTGGCAAACGTCTTGGAGATATTCACACTGGGCACCAGGTTTCCGTATGACGGGATAGCAATGGGGTTGATCTGATCCTGTGCATCAATGGTGGTATATTCATACCGGGCACCCAGCTTCAGGGTCAGCTTATCTGCCGTAGTATAGGTATACGAGGCATAGCCGGAAGCGATATTCTGGGAATAATCCAGGAATCCCGACGGGTTGGCCGGATCCAGCGAGAAGGCCCCCGAGCCGATAGCCGAAAGATACCGGTAGTCACTGTTCACGTTCCTGAAAATGCCTTTCAGACCTACTTCAAAAGACTGGTTGGTACTTACCGGGGTTACAAAATCGGTCTGAACCGTAAATTCTTTATTGGTGTTATCGTTCCGGTTCTGCATCCGGCTGAAAATTTCCCCGGAATTATTCAGGATATTCGCATCAAAATTGTTGATCAGGTTATTCTGGCTATAGTAGGTAGATACGTACAGCTCCTGCCGCGGCTTGAATATCCGGATATAGTCCAGGTTCAGGTCTACGTTATTTGAATTGTCTTTCCCGTCTACCTCACGAAGCGACGTAGAGGTAAGGGCATTGTCGGTAAACAGCTTCGTGGTATAATCCAGGTCACGGCGGAGGTTCCGCGTACCGAAGGCTACCCCGGCCGAGAGCGACTGGTTCTGGCTGATGTCGTAATCAAATCCCAGGTTATACCGGCCAAACATCCCGTTGTCGTTACCGCTGTTGGTCTGACGGGTACTTACCGAAGGGCTTCCGAAGGTGGTCTGGTCCAGTGTACCGCCCGACTTGTTATAAAACACCCGCCCAAAGCCACCCAGGGTCATCCCGAACTTACCGTTCCGGTAGCTTCCGTTAAGGCCCAGGTTAGAGGCCCGAAGGCCCGCTCCCGAGTCAACATTCAGCGTGAGCCCCTGTATATCTGATTTTTTGGTGATAATATTAATGATACCACCGCTGCCTTCGGCATCGTATTTGGCCGAGGGTGAGGTGATCACCTCCACGGTCTTGATCAGGTCAGCCGGGATCATCTTCAACGCATCGGCAATGCTGCTGGCCACTATGGTAGAAGGTTTGTTATTGATCAGCACCTTAATATTGGAGGAACCCCGCAGCGAAACGTTACCGTCGAGATCGACCGACAGCATAGGCACTTTCTTCAGGATGTCAGATGCATCACCCCCTTTGGCAGAGATGTCTCCTTCGGCATTATAGACCAGGCGGTCTACTTTTTCCTCGATCAGCGCTTTCACCCCGGTGATTTTCACTTCTTCCAGCGCACGGGCATTGACCGGCAGCAGGATATTCCCCAGGTCCACATTTTTTCCTTTCTGTACTTTCACATCCGTGATCCGCTTGTCCTGGTATCCCACAAAAGAAATCAGCACGGTGTATTCTCCGGCGGCCACCTGCGCCAGTGTGAATTCTCCTTTATCGTTGGCCATGGTGCCGTCTACCACCTTCCCGGTTTCCCGGTTGATCAGTGACACCGTAGAATAGGCTACCGCCTCAGCGCTCAGGCTGTCGGTTACGGTACCTGTAATCTTGGAATTTCCTTTTGGCTGGCTGTCCTGGAGTGTAGTCAGAACACTTTCCCTGTTTCTGCCGGCGGGCATTCCTCCCATCGGAGGTCCCTGTGCAAATGCAGACAGTGACGCCAGTGTCATGAATAGAATCAATCGTTTCATTTTTTTGGTCCTTTTTAATTTCAGCACAAAACAAAGCATAAAAAATACGCCGGAATTTTCTTTTAGACCTCCGGGCTGAAATTCTCTACCGTTGGGCTTTTTACGCCTTTCGGGGCATCGGCAGATCAAAAAGGGGGATCTGTCGAATGTTTACGGGCATCGGTAAATAATACCTTGATTATCAAAAACATTTTTACCCGAAAAGTGTTACTTTCGATATAATTTATGACAACAATGCAGGATTTTTTTAAAAAACACAAGATCACCATTATCCACCTGGCCTTCTGGGCGGTTTATTTCTCTTTCTTCTTTTACCAGATCAGCTTCGGCGGCGACAAGGAGCGTCCTACCGCAGACTCGCTGCGTGAAGCATTCGTGCATGTGCTGTTTGTAGTCATCATTGTATATATTAATTACAGCTTTCTTCTTCCCCGCTTCCTGAAAGATCATCGCTTTGTGAAGTATATCCTGTCTTTCGCCTTTTTCTTCTGCCTGGTAACGGGTACCTATATCTTTATCAAAAGGGTGGAAACAGAAGGTACCTGGATACACGAGCTCTTCACGTCTGTACGGTTTATGGTGCATTATTCGCTCACGGTTCTTTTCATTGTAGTGTTTATCAGCATGTTCCGGTTTGTGGAAGAGTGGTTCGGCATTGAAGCGCGGAAACGGGAAATAGAGAATGAAAAGCTGAATACCGAGCTCCGTTTCCTGAAAGAGCAGATCAACCCTCATTTCCTTTTCAACACCCTGAACAGCCTTTATTACCTGGCCACCATCCAGTCGCCCAATACACCGGAAGTGATTGTCAAGCTCTCACGCATGATGCGGTACATGCTGTACGACTCCAACCGGGCAAAAGTAACCCTGCAGCAGGAGATTGAATACATGCAGAATTTCATTGAGCTGGAAAAAATGCGGATCGGCAAGCCGGTTCCCATCACGTTTGATACCAAAGGCCCGCTTTCTTCCATTTATATTGTACCCCTGATTCTCAACACATTCCTGGAGAATGCCTTTAAGCACGGCCTGAACAACCACAGCTCAGACGGCTTTATCCGGGTGAAAATACATGCTGACCCGGAACATCTTACGTTTGTTGCAGAGAACAGCAAGCCGGAAAGCCCGGATATAAAGGAAAAATCAGGGATAGGCCTGCAAAACGTTAAAAGACGCCTGGAATTGAGCTATCCCGGGAAACATACACTTGACATTACCGAAGACAAGCACACCTATAAAGTTCACTTAACCCTTGATCTTTCATGAAAATCACCTGCATTATTGTAGAAGATGAACCCATGGGAATGAGCCTTATGCAAAACCACGTGGGGAAGGTACCCTACCTGGATCTCAGGGGTAGCTTTTCTGACCCGGTCGAGGCCATAGCGTTTTTGCGCGAAAACACGGTAGACCTGATGTTCTCGGATATCCAGATGCCGGGGGTCACCGGCATTTCGCTCCTGAAGATCGTGCAGAACCTGCCCCTGGTGATTTTTACCACGGCTTATTCCGAATATGCGCTTGAGGGCTACGACCTGGATGTGGTAGATTACCTGATCAAGCCCATCAGCTTTGAACGTTTCCTGAAGAGTGTGGAAAAAGCCGCCCTGAGATTGAATAAAACGGCCCCGGCAGCACCTGCTGAAGAGGCGCCGAAGGAAGATTATATTTTTGTAAAAGACGGCACCCGGTATGTCCGGGTCGACCTGGCGGATATCCGGTATATCGAAGGACTGAAAGATTATGTGGCCATTCACACCTCAGGAAAAAAGATTGTCAGCCTGCAGACCATGAAGTCGCTGGAGGCCCTACTGCCTGCCAGCCGCTTTATGCGGATCCACAATTCTTACATTGTGGCGCTGCAGGCTATTGACGCCCTCGACAAAGAGAAAGTACAGATCGGGAATATCTTCCTGCCCGTAAGCGACAGCTATAAGAAGGGGCTGAAGGAGATGGTGGAGAAGAGGCAGATAGGGCAGTGAACAACTAACAGGGAACAGGGAGCAACTAACAACTAACAACTAATAACTAACAGTGAACAACTAACAGGGAGCATTTAAATTATGCACTGTTCATTGTTCACTGTTCATTGTTAATTGTTACCTGATTAATTTCCTTCGCCCCCTACCCGCTTCTGCTCCGCACTCGTGGCTGTCTGGCGGCTGCGGGCGCCTTTTACGTTCTGGTTACCGAAACGGTATACAAGTGTGGCCCGCACTCCGCGGCTGTCCCAAACGTTGCTGATATTCATTTTTACACCGCCGAAGTCTGTCTGGCCTTTCCAGCGGGCGGTAGCAAAAATATCGTTTACATTCAGGCGGAGGCTCCCTTTGTTTTTCCAGAGCGACTTTGAAATGCCCGCATTGATGGCGTAAATCTCTCTTCCCGAGAACATTCCTTCTATCACCGGTGAATTGTACCACATGGAAGCTTCGGCGTTCCACCCCTTGGCCACCACGAAGTTCTGGCTGGTGTAGAAGTTGTACCCGAGGTTGGCTACATTCAGCACGTCGCCCATCAGCTCGCCCTTGTAGATGGCGTAAAACGCAGACAGGTTGTTGTTCATATTCCACCATTTGCTCACTTTTACCGGGAAGCTCACCCCTGCATTGATGGTCTGACGCGTTCCGATGTTCTCCAGGGTGGCAAATGAAACGTTCACAGGATCAATCTCAGTATTCGGGTTGTACCGGATCAGCTTTTCAAGGATTTCCGGCTCATTCCGGGCATTTTTTACAATCTGCGAGAAATAACCGTTGGTATAGCTGTAGCCTATTGAGGTGACAATGGCCTGCTTCAGCGTATGCGATATCTCTACAGCATCGGTAAGCTGCGGGCGCAGGTATTCATTTCCCAGCTCGTAGGTATACGGGTCAAGGAAGAAAATAAACGGGTTCAGGCTCTTGTAATCCGGGCGGTCAATGCGGCGGCTGTAGTTAAAATTCAGCGTATTGTTCTTGTTGATCACATGGGTCACATACAGGCTGGGGAAAACGTTCAGGTACTTCCGGTCTTTCTGCTCTTTCAGGGTCAGCGACTCGCCCTTTGAAACCGTATGCTCCATACGCACACCGGCCTGCAGATTCCACTTGTCGTTCAGCTTCCGGCCGTAATTCATATACGCCGCATTGATATTTTCGGTGTAAATGAAGTGATTGCTTCTGCCCATGTCTATGGCTCCGTCGTTATAGAATTTAATATCGTTATCAGACTTCACAAAGCTGGATTTAAGTCCCGCCTCTATTTTGGCATCAGACCCCGGCAAAGGAAGGGTGTAATCGGTCTTGGCCGCTATAATGTTGAATTTATTGGGAATATCGCTGGTGACGGTCAGCTTATCGCCCGAGGGCAGGCCGTTGCGGTCAAAGAATTCGGTGATCATTCCCCGCTCCCGGTTTTTATTGTCGTATACAGAATAGTCCACATCGGCTGTGATCTCCTGCCCTTTGTCGTTAAAGGCATGCCTGAAGTTGGTATTGAAGGTTATATTTGACCAGGCCATGCGCGGGCTGGAATAGGTAAAGAGCGAAGACGAGACCTCTTCATGGTCACGGATCACCGTACTGTTTTCAGAGGGTTCAGACGACTGCCATTTGCCGATATTGGCATTCAGCAATACCCCGAAGGTGGTCTTTTTGGTAGCAAAGAAGTCGCTTCCCACCCGGGCCGAAAGTCCGTTGGATTCGGTATAGCGAAGGGTACTCTGGTCGAAGGTCCGGTCATCGAGTGTACGGTAAAATTTATTTATGCCGTAATTCTGCCCGGCCCGGTAGCTGACGTTACCGAAGGTATTGAATTTCCCCTGGCGGTTATTCAGGTTCAGGCTCACATTGTATTTGGGCATGTTGCCTTCAATTCCTTCCGCATACGCCGGCGGCAGGCTCAGTCCGCCCCCTACAGTCAGGCTACCGTTTGTTCCGAAATTCCTGTTCTTTTTGATCACCAGGTTGATGATACCCGAATTACCGGCTGCATCATACCGGGCAGAGGGATTGGTAATGATCTCGATCTTTTCGATCTGGTCGCTGGCCATGTTTTTCAGCAGGTTGGCCAGCTGCTCCTGGGTCATATAGGTGGGTTTGCCGTCGATATAGATCTGCACGCCCTGTTTGCCTTTAAGGCTGATGTTATCGTTCTGGTCAATAGAAACGCCCGGCGCCCGCTGCAGCAGCTCCATAGCGGTGCTTCCGGCGCTGACTATGCTGCTTTCCACGTTCATGACCAGCTTATCGGCATGCTGTTCCAGCAGGGGCTTCTTAGCGGTAACGGTCACATCTTTCAGCACGTTGGTGGCAGCGGTCAGCACCAGCTTTTCGAGCTTCACTACCGGGTTCCCTTCTGAAAGCACGATCTTCGGGGTCACGGTTTTCCCGTATCCCACCATAGATGCCGACACCCGGTATTCTCCGTAAGCCAGGTCATCAAATACAAAATTTCCCTGCTCATCGGCCAGGGCGGCTTTTACCATGCTGGAGTCGGCCGCTGCCAGGAGAAATACATTGGAAAAGGGCAGCGCCTGGTTATTATTATCCCATACGGTACCCCTGATCTGTGCGGGCTTTTGGGCAAAAACAGAAGATGTAAGAGTGAATACTCCTACTAAAAACAGTAACAGCTTTTTCATATTTATTGTATAAGTAATAGCGAATATCGGCTTGCAGCCTCTATTTAAGTTCAAAGGTAGAGCTCATTCCTTTGGACTGCTGCCCGTATTTTACAGGCGGCAGGTTTACAGTATAAATGGCTGCCTGCTATTATCAGGATGCATTTTACAGGCGGAAGGTTGCGCGCACCTCACCAAAAAAACAGGATTCACTGGTACACAGGGTATTGGGTTGCGCAACACGATAAAAAAATGTAGCTTTACCCATCAAATACTATTTTTATGAAAACGCATTCCACCAATTATTACAACACGCTTATCGAAATAGCCGAAGACTGCCCGGCAGATGCGGGGGAGACACCCGTATCGGGGAAAGACAAAAAAACGATAGCCGAGAAGCAGTATGAGCTGATTGCCCGGCACCCGTACCGGTTTACCTCTGACGAGGTGCTGTTCCGCATTTTTGCCGAGAAAAATGACCTCCTGCCTTCCGAATACGAACAGGCCAGGTCGGAATTCTTTTCAAAAGGCCAGCCCTGTCTCCGTACCTCTCCCCTTGCAAAAAGGTACGGCTTCGGTATTCATTACGACCAGGAGGGCAGGATGGCCCTTTACGGAGCCGAAACAGACAGATACCAGCAGCTTATGGCTGACCCTACGGTGAAGAAAGTGAAAGCAATGCGGGCGGTGAGGAAGTAGGCGGATAGTCCGGGATATTGAGTTTTAGTGCCGGGTCAAAAGAAAGGGAGTTGCTAATTACATAGTTGGGGAGATTTTCCTGCTGCAAATTCTCTTATCATTTCGTCAGAACATTTCATTCTGATAAATTCATCGGGGTCATAGAATTTATAATCATTCATGTTGTAAAGAGAAACCTTCTTATTTTCTACCACCCATATACAGCCCCTGATTTTCTTTACAACAAACAGGAAATCATATTTCCTGTTTGAAAGTGCACTATAGGCCTTATATATCCTATCTCCAAAATACCGTTTATCCCCCTCTATGATATCCTCCTGGTAAGCGCATAAATCAGTATCTTCATAGGCAATAGGGTGATAACAATCAATTACCGCATCAATTTTTTGTTTAAAAAAGAATTCCTTTTTTAGAACAAAAGACATGGCCAGCGGAAATTTCGTATTCGGTTCCAGGTAATGTATTATACTCTTTGAATAGTCATAATTAACGGCATCACTACTTATTACAAAAGAGCTGACAGGTATGAAGGCCCGGTTTTCAGCTTCTCTTTTAGCTGCCAGCTTTGAAACCTCTTCCTGTTCCTGCCATGCTCTCATGAATTGATTCCGGGCCATCTTCTTTGCCTTCTTTTGAACACGGGTAGGATTTGTAATAAAATCCTGTCCTATTCCTGTAGAAGAAGTCAGAAGCATATACGTTACCAGGAGCACATATTTCATTATCTCTATCTGTTTACTTTAAAGTTTAACCGGCTCTTCCCATGGAATGGCTTTGTAACCTGATCGACTGACCGGTTGCCTTTAAGGCCTGAACTAACTACCTGGAACCGGGCATCCGGAACTCCCCCCTTAAACACACTCATCTACCAGGTACAAAATGGATTCGTAATCTTTTTCCGTAGCGTGGCTCATGGCCATTTCACAGGTTTTGGTAGAAGAATAATAGCCGTTCACGCCCGTATGTGTGCACACTTCTTCTGCCTCCGGGTGCGTGGCCGAGGCCGTCAGCCCGGGCACCAGGAAACCCCGGTCGCCGGCCATTCCGCAGCAGCCCGTATTCAGGGGTACCACCACTTCGTCAGCAAATTTTTCGGCGATCTGCACAAAAAGACCGGTGGTTTTCATTTTTTCCAGCGAGCATACCGGGTGAAGCACCACTTTCTCCTTTCTGATCCGGGCTTCTACCCGGGGCAAGACGATTTTGTGAAGGAACTCCACACTGTCCCAGATGGTCAGCCGGGTATATCGCACCTGGTTTTCACGGGTTAAAACCGGGTAAATATGCTTCAGGGTATATTCGCAGGAGCTGACATCAATCACTACCGGCAGGCTGCCCTCTTCTGAAGACTGCCACATCCGTTCTACAGTTTCATTGGCTTTGAATGCATAGGCATCTTTAAAGCCTTTGGAAGAATAAATCTGGCTGCAGCAGCTGCTGTTCACCTCGCGGATCACCCTTGATTTTACTCCGGCCTTATCGCAGACACTGTAGAAAGTTTCTACCAGGTTTTTCGGTTTCCCGGCATAGGTTCCCATCATGCGGGTGATGCAGGCGGGGAAATACACGATATCGGGTACCGGGTCGTTCCGGTATTTCAACGCGGGTGATGGCGGAATCTGCGCAGTCCACAGCGGCACGGCGGGGCTTAACTTCCGGGCAGCGGCAGTAATGCGCTCCATGGTGTGTTCTCCCAGCCAGCGGTTCAGGGTGTGCCCCGTGCTCAGCCCCCAGCGCAGCAGGCTGACCAGGCCGCCGAAGTTCCGGGCCGTGCTCAGTGCCAGCCGGTTTGCTGCCACCGAATGCTCGTCTACCCGCAGGCGCTTGACCAGGTCACCGGTGTTGATGTTCACCGGGCAGTTCACGGCACAGAGCCCGTCTACGGCACAGGTGTCAAGTCCGTCAAACCGGAACTCACGGCTGAGCTCACGGTATTCTGCCGTTTTTCCTTCGTCTTTCAGGTTCTCCATCACCCGGCGCATCACAATACGCCTGCGGGGCGAGGCAGTGAACTGGCGTGAAGGACAACTTGGCTCGCAGAAGCCGCATTCAATGCATTTATCGACCTCTTCTTCTACCGAAGGCATCCGTTTAAGGTCGCGCAGGTGGGCATCAGCATGTTCGTTAATGATCACGCCCGGGTTAAGCAGGTTACGGGGATCTACCGCCTGCTTCAGCCTTTTCATGATGGCGTAGGCCTCGGTGCCCCATTCGGTTTCCACAAACGGCGACATGTTCCGGCCCGTGCCGTGTTCGGCCTTCAGGGCCCCGTCGTATTTCTTCACCACCAGCTCTACCACATCGCGTATAAAAGCATCGTAACGCTCCACCTCACGGCCGGTAGCGAAAGTCTGCGTTACCACAAAATGGATATTGCCGTCTTTGGCATGTCCGAAAATGATACCGTTGGTATAATCGTGCCTGACAAAAAGCTGCTGTATATCCATGATGGCATGTCCCAGGTGCTGAAGCGGGAACGCCACGTCTTCCAGGATCACGGTGGTACCGCTGGCCCGCACGGCCCCTACTGCAGGAAACAGGCCTTTCCGTACTTTCCAGTAAAATGCCTGCAGGGCGGGGTTCCGGGTAAATTCAGGCATTTCTACCAGGTTAAATGCCGGCAGGCAACTTTCAAAGCGTGCCACGGTGGCCTCCAGTTCCCCGGGAGAGTCTTCCTGGAACTCCACCAGCAGGGCTGAAACCGCCTCCGGGAGGATCTTTACCACGGCCGGCATGCCTTCCAGGTCTTCTACCGACCGCAGGGAGGCCCTGTCCATCAGCTCTACCATGGCCGCACCCGTTTCAATCAGTGGCTGAATGGCCTGGCAGGCCGAAAAAATATCGGTAAAATACAGCAGGCCGGTAGATTTAAACGGCTTATCGGGTACGGTGTCGAGCACGGCTTCCGAAATAAATGCCAATGTGCCTTCCCCGCCGATCAGCAGATGGGCAAAAATATCTAGCGGCTGTTCGTAGTCGAGAAAGGAATTTAACGAATAGCCGACCGTATTCTTGGTCCGGTATTTTTCGCGGATCCGTTCTTTTAAGGCCGGGTTACCCGTTATCTGCGCCTTCAGCGCCAGCAATTCCTGCGCGAGTTCCGGGCATTCCCGGTCAAAGCGGGCATAATCTGCTGTATTTTCCGTAGAAAAAGCCTTGCCGTCAGGCAAAATAAACCGGATATAGCGTATGGTATGGTAAGAATTCTGGCTTACACCGCAGCACATGCCGCTGGCATTGTTGGAAAGAATACCGCCCATCATGGCCGCCCCTATGCTGGAGGGATCCGGACCGATCTTGCGGGCAAATTTCTTCAGGTGCGCGTTGACCATGGCCCCGGTAATTCCCGGTTGCACCCGTACCTGCGCAGCCTCCTGCTCAATGCTTATTTTCTTCCAGAAGCGCGACAGGTCCACCAGGATGCCATCGGTCACCGATTGTCCTGAAAGGCTGGTGCCCCCACCCCTGAAAACCAGCGGGACCGTATATTGGCGGGCGTATTCAAACAGCCGGATGATCTCTTCTTCACAGTCGGGCTGCACCACAGCCAAAGGCACCAGGTAATAAAAGCCGGCATCTGAGGCATACGACACCCGGTCGATATACTTATCTTTCACCCTGTCAGGGCCGACAATCGTACGCAGCGCCCCGATCATTTCGGCTTACGGTAGATGGTATTGGGGTATGACTGTGCCCTGGCGTAAATGGTCATATCAGCAATGGTCACATGGTCAGGAGCATTGACACAATAGGCAATGGCATCGGCAATATCCCGGGCCTGCAAAGGTTCAAAACCTTCATACACCTTACCGGCACGGTCTTCATCGCCTTTGAATCTCACCAGTGAAAACTCGGTTTCAACTGCTCCGGGGGCTATATTGGTCACCTTAACGCCGTAAGCGGTCATGTCTTTGCGCATGGCTTCGCTGATGGCCTCCACGCTGTGCTTGGTGGCGCAGTAAACCCCTCCGTTTTCGTACACATGCTTACCGGCCACCGAGCTGATGTTCACAATATGGCCGCTGCCCCGGTCGGTCATCTGCTTCATGATGCATTTCGATACATTCAGCAGGCCGATGACGTTGCTGTTGATCATGCGTGTCCAGTCGTCGAGGTCACCGTCCTGGATGGCCCCCAGTCCGTGCGCATTGCCGGCATTGTTGACCAGGATATCGATTTGGGCGAACTCCTCCGGCAATGAATCTATGGCATTTTTAACACTTCCGAAATCGGCCACATCAAAGATGAGTGTATGTACCTTTACCTGCGGCTCCAGCTCCTGCTTCAGCGCTTCGAGCCTTTCGGCTCTTCTGCCGCAAATGACAAGATGGATATGTGATGATGCCAATGCCCTGGCGGTGGCTGCGCCTATCCCGGAGCTTGCCCCTGTAATTAATGCCGTTCTGCTCATTTTAAAAAGGAAGATTTAACGGCTGCTTTGTTGAAAAGCAGCATACAGATACAAAAATAAGCAAAAAGCGTTAAGACATTCCGCACAAAACAGTTTATATGGGCCTGAGTTATCAAAATCTGATTTAAACTATCCTGTCTATAGGCGCAAAACTAAGGTATCGTAAATTATCTTTGCAATGGCTGAAAATAAGAAGCGAATACGTGTAACAGGCTAAATTTCCACCTGTGAATATTTTATCGCCTGAAACCGGGCTTTTTCGTAAATAGAAAAAAATGTTTGAACCGTTCAAAACCAAATTTCTATTGGACAGTCTAATACAGGAGGGCTATCCAGGCTGTTTTAAACAGGTGAAAGTTCCTGCCAAAACGGTGCTTCTCAGGGAGGGAGACATTTCAAAAAAAGTATTTTTTATTGAAAAAGGCTGTGTCCGCGTGTGGTTTAACAACAATGGGAAAGATGTCACTTTCCAATTCTTTTTTGAAAATGACCGGGTATCTTCAACTGAAAGCTTCAGGAAAAGCATCCCGAGCATTGTTACAATAGAAACCGTAGAGCCCTGCACTTTATGGGTAATCAGCAAAAAAGACATGGACAGGATAATGAGCGATGGTTTTGAAATTCCTGAAATCAGGCATAAGCTCCTTGATGTTTTATTTGACCGCAACATTCATTACATGAAACATTGCCTTTCTTTCATCAAAGATACTCCCCAGCAACGCTATCTGAATTTGCTAAAAGAAAAGCCCGAAATCATTAAACGCGTTCCACAACATTACATTGCTTCGTATCTGGGCATCACAACCGTACATCTGAGCCGCATAAGGAGTAAACTGCTCAAAGCAGCTTCAATTTAGTAACATATGTTATTTCACGGCTGAAGTATTCCTTCCAATTTTGCCGGAAATTTAACCGGGCGAAATGAAATTTAACCGTGATGTTATAACGCCGTTTTTAGGTGCTGTTTTTATTGTTGTTGCCCTCTCGGGCATTCTTATGTTTTTTCATTTGCTGGACGATTACACAAATGTTGTTCACGAGTTTTCAGGCCTGACCTTCGCATTTTTTGCTATTCTGCACATCGTTACCCATTGGAAAAGTATTGAGAATTATGGCAGGAAAAAGAGGTTATTTTTACCCGGCATCGTCATTCTTTTTGTATCCGTTTCATGGATTGTTATTGGCAGGATAAAAGGCAATCTTGAACGGAAATTACTGGAGCAGATGGTACAATCACCTGTTTGTTACTCCTTCAAAACACTGAATATTGATTACACCAGGGCAGATAGCACGCTCAGGCACCACAGCATCATGATCAAAGATACGCTGCAATCTATTCAGGAGATCAGTATTGCAAATAAGAAATCACCCGAATACATCATTAAACTTATCTATCAACAGCCATGAAAGCATTAATTATTTTTGATCACCCCTACGGACCGCAGGCATCAGAAAACGAGCCTCACAACCGCTCTTTTTCTGCAGCCGTTTACAAAAAGGTCAGGGAAACAATTGAAGCCCAAAACGGCGAAGTTGATTTAATTGATTTACGGGCGGACAACTTTGACCCTGTAATGACCAGGGAAGACCTTGTTGCCTGGCGCACACAACCGTTTATAGATCAGCAAACCGACCACTATTTTCAGCGCCTGATAACCGCTGATAAAATTATTTTCATTTTTCCCATCTGGTGGGAAGGTATGCCAGCTTCTACCAAAGGCTTTCTGGACAAAGTGCTTGCAAAAGGGCGCTTAAAATCAGGCGACCTGGCCCAGCTTCAAAAGAAGAACCCCGACGTTTATGTTATGACCGTATCCGGAACACCCACAATTATTTATCGCTTCTGGTACGGTAACCCGATCGTTAAGATGATGAAACGGGGCACCTTCCATAAAATCGGGCTCAGGAAATTTCATTGGATAAACTTCAATGCAGAGGAACGCAAACTGCAAGGCAGAGTTAAAATGCTAAACGCCATTCCAAAAAAATTAAAATAAGCACCAGGTCAAAACAGCCGTTAACAAACGGTTAGAGAGCAACTCGCGGTTAAAACCGTTACAGAACCGGACAGCGTGGGTTATTGCAACAGGCGCCGCATGCTTTCCGTTTTATCGGGGCTTATGGCCGAGCAGAGCTTGTATACCGCCTCCCTGTCTTTTTTGGATGCTTCGGAAAACACGTTGACGATCTCTTCACTTTTGGCGTCGAAGAAAAGGTTGATCATGGTAGCGCTGGGCCGCAGGGCGTTGAGCGTGCGTATCGACTCCAGGTATTCGCTGATGAGCTTCCGGCTTTCTGCCGGCTGGGTGGTCAGGTTATCCAGGGCAAGGCGGTGGTAATTGTAAAACCCTTCGCGGAAAACCGTAAACTGCTGGTTCCGGAGGTTCTCCATGACCCAATACCGGTCTCTGGGGTCGGCCTTGCTGCCCCAGGGGCCCTCCATAGCCGAACCGGCCAGGCTCACAATGTTGTACAGGCGGTCAACAAACGGGTTGCCTCCCAGGCGGGAGAAAGAGTCATAATCCATCACCAGGGCGGTCAGCGAATAAAAGGCCAGCATGCTGGTCAGGTTACTGGTAAACGCCTGCTCGTTAAAGAGCATCTGGCGGTTTTCAGGAGCAAAAGAAAATTCAAAGTTCCTGTCAAGGAAACTGAAGATCACACTTTCATAGGTGGTACCGTATACGGGCCTGAGCACCTGGAACTGCGCCGTGCCCGAATAACTGTACTGTGCCGAGCTCCGGATCAGGTTAATATTCAGGTTGCAGCGGATCTTTTCGCCTGTACCGTAAATATCGTTGGTCCACTTCTGGTTGTTCATAAAGTTGCTGATGGCACTTTCCATTTCCGAAAAAACCTCCCGGTCTCCCGACGTATTGGTGCTCAATTGTGAATAGTTGACCCTCACCTTGCATTGAAGCTCCTGTCCGAAAACCTGTCCGAAAGAAAAGACAAGCAGCATTAAAAGTATTCTCATTAGCGGATGCTTTTATAATATTCCAGAACGGCGTTTTTGATGTCATCGGCCACCACCTCTTTCGGCTTCAGTCCGAATGACTTTTCACCGCCGTTCTGATCAAAAATAGTTATTTTATTGGTATCATAACGAAAACCCGCCCCTTTATCTTGCAGGGAATTCAGCACGATCATATCAAAATTTTTGCGGGCAAGCTTGCCTCTTGCATTCTGCAGCTCGTTATCGGTTTCGAGGGCAAAGCCTACGTGCACCTGGTTCTCCCGCTTTACACGCCCCAGCTCAGCGGCAATGTCCACGGTTTTCTCCAATTCAATAAACATTTCGTCATCCTGCTTTTTGATCTTCTGCTGGGCCACGGTTTCCGGCCGGTAGTCGGCCACAGCAGCCGAAAAGATCACGAAATCAGCCTGCTCATGCAAACTGTTCACCGCTTCAAACATTTCTGTCGCCGTTCTCACGTTGATACGGTTTACGCCGGGAATATCGGGCAGGGCCACGGGGCCGGCCACCAGGTGCACAGCCGCTCCGCCGCGGGCAAAAGACCGGGCAATTTCAAAGCCCATTTTCCCGGATGAATGATTGCTGATGAAGCGCACGGGGTCAATATCTTCCTGGGTAGGGCCTGCAGTAACCACTACCGTCTTACCTTTCAGAAGCGGCTCTGCAGAAAATTCCCGCTGCAGGGCCTCCACCAGCTCTTCGGGCTCCGCCATACGCCCTTTTCCCTCCAGGCCTGACGCCAGCTCGCCGGTATTGGGCTCAATAACCCGGTTGTCGTAGCTTTTGAGGATGGCCAGGTTGGCCTGAACCGACGGATGCCGGTACATGTCCAGGTCCATGGCCGGGGCAAATATCACCGGGCACCGGGCAGAAAGATACACCGCCTGAAGCAGGTTATCGCATACGCCAGTCACACATTTGGCCAGGGTATTG
Source organism: Leadbetterella sp. DM7 (assembly GCF_040829825.2). Lineage (NCBI taxonomy): Bacteria > Pseudomonadati > Bacteroidota > Cytophagia > Cytophagales > Leadbetterellaceae > Leadbetterella > Leadbetterella sp. DM7. The sequence continues at coordinate 402,860 of NZ_JBFOLH020000002.1, forward strand.
GCCGAAGCAGGGGCAACCAGGAGCAGGTCGGCCCATAAGCCCAGCTCCACATGGCTGGTCCACTCACCGGTGTCTTTATCCGAAAAATGGCTGTACACGGGGTTCCGCGACAAGGTAGAGAGGGTCAGCGGCGTAATAAACTCCGCGGCGGCCGGGGTCATGACCACCTTTACGTTCGCCTTTTCTTTGACCAGCAGGCGAATCAGGTGCGCCGTTTTATAGGCCGCAATGCTACCCGTTACGCCGATGAGGATATTTTTGTTCTCCAGGATCATTCTGATGAGATTTGGAATGCGGAGTAAAAATATTAAAATCCCAACGACTTACCTATTCCCGAAAAGATTTTGAGCTGACAGGGCAAAAAGTTATGTGAATTCAGCTACCTATTAACCTTATGAAGATTTTTATACCCATTTCTCAATTGAAAAGACATCAATGATGCTGGTGTTATAATTTCTCACCCTTTTAAAAACACCTATTCCGTTAGAAGAGCCGTTGATATTGGTATTTCCTTCAATAGTAGTAAATGTCTTGTCTTCTATCTCTACGATTATACCGGTATGAATCCAATCCAGCCGCGACTGACGAAGAAGAAAAATATCACCCTTTTTGATGGTAGCCGAGCCGTTCCGGATATTCGGGTTTCTTACCAGGACACCCTTATCCAGACCTGTCATCCCCACTACATCACAACTGTAGGTAAGCGGAAACATCTCTGTAAAGGTTCTGCCCAGGTGTGAGAATGCCTGGTCAATTATGGTCTGAACAAAACCCATACACCACAGCCAGTCGGTGCCTTCGTGCCCGTCCATATAGCTCCTGACCCAGGGGCCTGAATTGGTTTGTCCATTGATAACAAGTTCGGAAGGAGATTCAGCCAAATGTTTCTCTGCAGCTTCTGCAATCAAAGACCGCAAATCCGGGCCGGATAGTGATGCTTCAAAAGCATTGCACAGGGATGAGGTCATTTTATCAAAAGTGGCCTGGTCTACAATCCCTGTAGGAGGGATTCCCACTGCATTCTGAAAATTTTTCACCGCTCTTTCTGTGGCCGGGCCAAATGTACCATCTATTGAAGTATACGTTCCGGATCCGCTATGGCTCGTCTCATACAGGCAGAGCCATGACTGAATCTTCATCACTTCTTTCTTTGTATTTTGCCCGCCTCTCTGCTGTGAAAACGGCAATACAAGCTCTCTTTGATAATGTATTTTTTTCATCTGTATAAAATTTAATTTCCCGTCTTCCACTATGATTCTCTATTCATTGAACGGTTTAAACAACTGTTCCCAAGCACTTAACCGCGCTCCCCTCCTGCTATTTTGGGTAACTTTTCACAAATCATACCTATGAGATAATAGGTGTCATACGTGACAGATTCAGGGTTCAGCTTATACTCCAGTGTAAGCGTATTGGAATTATTTACAGTCAAATTGCACTTAAAAACCGTATAACCATCTTTCCTGATTGTCAGGGCATATTGCCCGACAGGAACGTAAGTTTCCGCTTTCCCCTCCTGATCCGATTCAATTTCTTTAAACAGGGAGTTGTTCGTCCCTACGATTGATATCTCTGATTTATATACAGGCGAAGCAGACAGAGCATCGGTCAGCCGGATAAATACCCGGGTAAGTTTAGCCACAGGAGCTATAACTTTTACCGGTTGAAAAAGGGCTGGAGAGAAGAATGCTCTTTTGACAGTTACAGGCTGGCGTAGGGTGGCTGACATCACAGAAGACGCCACCGGTTGAATGGGAGGAACGGCGGCTGGTTTTGTAACTTCCGCTTTAGATTGGTACATTCTGACGTTAACTGATCCCAAAACCTCCTTGTTCCTGATAGGTTTGATAAACTTATTGTTGTTGGCTGCATTGGTGAAAAGTTGATTTTTCATAATGATGGGTCCAAACCGGATGATCTGGTTGATATCACTCACTTCTGCTTCTTTTACCCTGGGCTCAAGGTTTAATTTCAGGTTTCGGATCAGCAGGAGCTTCTTCGGGTAAGCGGGCAAGAGAAATCCGCCGGAAAGAGTCTCACCATCCGCAATCGGTTTCTCTCCTGACCATCTGAAAAATTCCGATACAATGGGAGCTACCGAAAACCAGTGTCTCTGCATACCTACAACAGAATATTCCAGTTCAATGCTTCTAATATTTTCTTCATCGTAATCGCCCGAAAGGGAAACCAGCCCCATAGTACCTGCTCCTGACTTTTTAAACAGCTCTTCCAGCTCATCTTTATCGAGGCTGAGCCTGACCCATCCGTTATTTCCCGACATGAAATCATAGGGCACAAAATTGATATCCAGATAAGATGCCATAGATAATATCCCTGTTTTCTTTGCATTTTCCAGGACATTTCTGGCGGCGTCGAGGTTCGAGAGAAAAATATCATAGGCATCAGATTTATTGATCTTTGCCATAGCCTTATTAACTTCATTTTTATACCCGAGAAGAATATGGTCAATTTTTATCCGCTCTTTTTTGAGATGAATAATATTTAACTTTTCCTCCCAAACCGACTTCTCTTCTTCGGTTTGCAGAGATGACCAGGTGGATACATGGTCTTCATACTCTCTCATAATTTCGTCAAGCAACTCCAGGTATTTGTCATATGCTTTTTTCTCTGGCGTAGGTTTCCCGTTAGCATCATACAGAATTTTCCTTTCTTCCTCTAATCCCATGTCATGACCTTCTGCAGGAGGCTCCTGTGGCTTATTAATAATGGTATTGTAGGCTTCATAAAGAGTATTACCCGGGTTAACATCCCAATATTTATCGTTATCCGGAAGTGAGTTCAGCTGCAATGAAATACTTTCCTTTTTTAACAGTGCCTCCCCTTTCATCTCTTCAGTAATCAGTATCTGGGGGAGAAGCAGCTTCATCTCCGACTCTTCAAAAACCCTCAGGGAGGGGCAAATCAAAGCTATTTCACGGGCGTTAGCGCTTTGCGACTCATAGTAATCTTTTATTTTCTGAAAAAGAGCAATATAGTATTTCATCTGTATAAATTAACTTAAGATACCTTGCTTAGACCAGCCCCTCAGGAGTGAAGGGCACTTATTTGATTGAAAAGCTGCCAGCTCACGGCTATAAATTATGCCGGCTGGCAGCCGGCACAATTTTAATTTACTTCTACCCAGTCTTCTTCCTTGATACCGGGTAAAGGATTCGGCGCCGGATCAAGAATATTACATTTCCTTCCCAGCAGAAGAATCCCATCCGAGCTCATGCCCTGCTTTTGTTCCTGCCCCGAACGGTTGACTCTTACATCGTTGTAGCCGTAGCTGCCGCCAAACATAAACGGACCAATAGCCAGCCCTCCCCCGGCTTTAACAGCATCCTCGGCTCTTTTGTAAGAATCAGATGCGCTTGTAAACCCTATTTTCAAATCGGTTATAAAATAAAGTTCGGTGGTCACTGCCGGCAAAAGGCCTTTGCCGTTACCATCACTGACCATCTGGTTATTCATGATATCCGCTCCGTTCCTGGAGTACTTCCAGTACCGCGACTTAATAAATGTGCTGCCGAACCATGGGCTGGAAACATAGCATTTCCCGATCCTGAATGATAGATGAAAGTCATTGAAATTATAACTGGAATCTATCCGTTTATGAGTTCCTGAGCCTCCCACAGAGAACAAGCCCAATACCGTGGCCCCGGCTCCCCAGCTATGGGCGGTACTGCTGTATTTACTATCATAATCACTCTTTTTAAACTCGTATTTAATCCAGCCCGACGAGCTTTGAAGCGTACCTGCAGGAACCGGAGCGGAGAAAAAGTAGGTATTCATTCCCCCGAGGCCTGTTCTCTTGGCCGCCAGAAGCTCTGATTCGTATCTTTTCTTAACGGTAATGAAATTGCTGCTTTCTATTTCATCAATATAATTCATCACCTTTTCGATCTTCCCCTTATACCCTATACTTTCCCACCGCTTTAAGGCGTCATCTCTTCTTTTAATAAAGTTCCTTCCATTAATGGCCATTTCTGACATGGCTTCGGTATCTCCCTCCGCTACCCTTTTCTGAAGATCAGTCAGCCTGTCTTCTGCTTCATAGTACAGGGCTTCGTATTCAAGGTATTTTACATATTGCGGTGACGGGAATGACTGGAAGATATATTTGGGGTTATCTTCCGGATGCTCTACCTGAGAATCGTCAAAATCAGGATTTTTCAATTTCTTTATAGTAACGATCTCCTTTCTTAGCGTCTCAAGCTTTTTTTCAACTTTCGGATCCGTTTTGGTATTCTTCACTACGCAGTAATCCATAATATCCTGGTATACGTTGGATTTCGTATGGTCGGGATGCGGATTAAAAATGGTAAATTTTCTTGCGCCGTTTTCATCTACTTCCGGGATCAGGCTGGGTACCTGGTCAGCCAGTCTCGAAAATTCTTCAGCGTAGGCATATTTGCTGTACTGTGATGATGCCCTTGCTACGGAATACTCCTCGTCTGTCATGTTTTCCAAACGGGGGGTAGTCCCGAAAAATCCTTTCAAGGCAAAATCAAAAGCCTCTTTATCTATCACCACGGGGACCGGTTCCCAGGCAATAAAATTATTGGGCCCCAACATTCTTGGATCCCCTCCATTCGTGATCTTTCTGAATACATCGCCCAGCAGGTAGCTCATAAAGTCAGCCTCATTGGGCATAGGAACAAATGTTGCCATTTCAGTTATACGTATTAGTTTTCTCCTACTCTGTTAAGGCTTTTCGGATTCGGCCTGTAAAACCGGCTTCCAGCCGTTTTCATGACAAAGTTTTGAAATAATTAAACAGCAGGAAATACCTAAAATGAGTGATTTTGAAGTTGCCGCAGGAAGATATGCAGCAGAAAATGAGGGAGAAACGGGCGATGATCCGGCAAACGGCTTATCGCTTATGGAACTTGGCAAGGGCTTCGGTAACCGAGTGTACCTGTAGTTTTTCGTAGATTCTTTTTACGTGGGTTCTGACCGTATGAACGGCTATAAAGCAGCTGTCAGCAATCATCTTCATGCTTTTGCCTTCGGAGAGGAGCTGCAGGATTTCCAGCTCACGGGCGGTTAAACGGGCTATTTCTTCCACGTGCGCCGGAGTGGTGTGCAGGTTCAGGATGACTTTCCGGGCAATGGCGGGGCTCATGGGAGCCCCGCCTTCGTAAATCTCGGTGAGGGCTTCCAGGATACGGCCGGGAGGTGCTTTTTTGAGCAGGTAGCCGGTGGCTCCCGCTTTGATAGCTTCAAAAACCCGCTCATCGTCATCAAAAACGGTAAGCATCAGGATATTTACCTGCGGAAATTTGGGTTTCACCAGCTTTATGGCCTCAATTCCCGACAGGTGGGGCATGTCGATGTCCATTAACAGCACGTCAGGCCCGTGCTCCCTGACCTGCCGGAGTATGCCGGTACAGTCTTCGTAGGCCCCCGCCACCAGGAACCCCTCAGTAGACTCCAGCATGAAACAAAGCGCTTCCCTGAGCGACCTGTTGTCTTCATAAATAAGAACCCGGATATCTTCCATAGCTGTAAAACAGATAAATGCCTTTTCAAATTTTAAAGCTGAAATTCAGTGTTGTCCCTTCTCCCGGCTTACTCGTAATGGTCAGCGTACCGCCCAGCCTCCGGGCCCGGGCATCCATATTCACCAGGCCGTTTCCGCCGTTGCTTTTGCGCTGGCCGGGGTCTGATACGTCAAAGCCTGCCCCGTTATCTTTTACCGTGAGCAACACATCGTTTTCTTCCTTCCTGACAGCGATTTCCACCCGGGTGGCCCGGGCATATTTCTGGATATTGGTTACCGCTTCTTTATAGATCAAGTAAAAATCTCTTCTTTTGTCGAGCGTGAGGCTAAGCTTCTGGATAGATTCATCAATGACAAAATCAGTAACTATACCCTGCTCCGAAAGCAGCTCTGAAGCCAGGTCGCGCATTCTCTGGATCACCATGGGCATGGAATCGTGGTTCGAGTTAATGCTCCATACGATATCGCCCATGGTATCCATGATCAGCCGGGCGGTATCGCCGATCTTACCAATAGACAGCCGGGCTTTATCCGGGTTTTTCGCCATTAAAATGTCTATGCTCTGGCTGAGAATGCTGATGCTTCCCAGGTAGCTGCCGATATCATCGTGCAGATCCCTGGCAATGTTATCCCTTATTAACTGGGTATGAAGCTGTTGCCGGAGGCGAATTTTGTAAATATAATAAAATACGATCCCGATCACCAGGGTAAATACCAGCAATATAAAGGGCGGGAACCACCACCGTTGCCAGAACGAAGATTTGATCTCAAACTTTTGCACGGCCGTGGCACCGTTACTTAAATCCACAAATCGCGCCGTGTAATTTCCACCCGGCAGGTTGAAAAAGTTCACGGTGGGGTTAACACCCAGGTAAAGGGTATCGTACAAGGTCAGGGTATCGGTCAGGATACAGACCAGGTTCTGTCCCGGTTCCTCCTTTAACGAGATCGACACAAAAACCGGGGGAACATTCAGTACAATTTCACCTTTAGGGTTCCATACCGAATCGCTCCGTATCACACCTGTCCTGGTATAAAACCGGGTAATTTCCAGGGAGTCTGAATTTCCGAAACACCAGACCGGAATACACAGGATCAGGAATAGCCTTTTCATTTTTTCAACGAATAGAACGCTACGGAATAGATAACCAGCGACAGCAGCATAACGTAATAATAGATGATTGTTTCATAATACCAGAGAATTGTATAATATGGGCTGTCTAACAAATATTTTTTAAGGAAAATGTCTACTGTGCGCGTAAAAAACTGGATCACCAGGGCCAGCAAGATCAATACAACCGAAGTAGAGGTATGTTGATTGTTCAGGCTGTTAAAGAAATAACTGCAGCTCAGTAAAAAAATCAGGAAATTGATCATCAGTCCTGAATAGTAGTTCATCCCGCCATTTCCTCCGAAAAGATAATATTCATACCCCAGGGAAAGGAGCCCGGCGATCAAAACCCCGGAAAGAAGCCCTTTCCTGCCGGAAATGAGGTAAAAGAACCCCAGCAGGGTTACCAGCCAGCAAAAAGAATAATAGTAAGACAGGAACAGGGTGTTCTGATGAAGTACGCTGTTATAATAAAACGAAATAATGTTTATCAATAGTTCACAAAACAGGAGCACCACGATCCATTGCATCCCTTTTTCCAGGGTATTCCACTTCCAGAGGCCAAAACACAAAGGAACAACAAATAAAAACTCAACGCTTTGCGCAAATCCTTTATAAAAATTATACAGCTCCATTTAACACACCTGCGGCATTGGACAAGGCAGATCGGTTTCGTACTCCGGGTTGATCTTAAAGTGGTAATAGATTTCCCTTCTTGACAGGTCCGGCATGCCTTCTTCCTTGTCTTTTTCTTCATCGTAGGGTCTGATCCGCCGGGCTATGCTTACCCTTGTCCCTTTGCCGGTCCTGATCTCCTCCAGTCTTTCTATCCCGAATATCCCGCCTTCATTGGAGAAGATCCCCTTGATTTCCCCTTTGGTTTCCCGGTCTACCTCCGTAGCTATGCCTCCGAAAAACGTATTTTTCAAATGGGCCTCATCGCCTTTTTTAACCACCTCTTTATTGATGATCTCTCTCAGCAGGAAATCAGAGGGGGTCAGGAATTTTACCTGGTCTTCATTAGACACCGAGTTATCCTGCAGGGCCTCCGCCACATCTGCGTAGGCGATATTTTCTTCCTCCACATACGCTTCAAAGTCATTAACGCCGTTCAGGTCGGTACCTTTTTTCTTCAGTATGGTCCTGATCCTGAAATAGGCGTAGCCGAAATACCTGCTTTTCTCACTGATTCTTTCTTCCAGCACCTCCCACTTTTTCAGGGCCAGGCAAAAAACAAACCCGTATACTTCATGATCTTCAGGAAGCCACTTTCCTTTGTGGTTTTCGCCGTCACAGAGCATCTTCCAGGTGGCATCCGATATAAAAAAAGAGGGTTGATTGCTACGCTGGATAAAGGCGTTAAAGGCATTAATATTGTTCTGGGCCTCCGGGTTTATCGCATTGCTGAACATGGCCAGGCAGCCGGGTCCGGGCAGTTTTCTTAAACCGCCGTCAGCATTAAAAACAGGAAAAGTAACTTGTGCCATAAGGGTATCCTATTTAAATATATCAAATGTAAAAAAATATAACTCAACAATTGATCAACCCTCCTGTATAATTGCTAAAGAATATAAGTTGCGTGAATTCTCATGTAGCCTCTATCCATCTGAACCAAACTATTTTCCGGGGGTAGATCATCTTTCAACAAAGTTCCGGCAATCTGCGGCAACGCGCAATACCACATTTAGGGTATATTGTTGCAGAAATATGAAATCGCCCCTGAAATTTGCGATCCTGCCGCTATCGCTTTAGCTTTACGCTTTTATTTTGCTGAATGCGATACGATACCGTTATTATTGGCGGAGGCATAGTTGGCCTGGCTACCGCTCTGAACCTTCTGGAGAAAAAGCCGCAGATCCGCCTGTTACTTATTGAAAAGGAAAGCTCGGTGGCCGCTCACCAGACGGGCCATAACAGCGGTGTGATCCACTCCGGCCTGTACTACAAGCCGGGAAGCCTCAAGGCCCGGAACTGCATTGACGGCTATCATAAGCTGCTTGATTTTTGCCAAAAATACGGCATTGAGCACGAGATCTGCGGAAAAATTGTAGTAGCTACTACCGCCGGGCAGGTTCCGCTCATGCAAAACCTGTACGACCGCGGCCTGCAGAACGGGCTCACCGGGCTGGAGATTCTTTCACCGGAGCAATTGCGGGAAACAGAACCCCATGTAGCCGGCGTCAAAGGCATTAAGGTACCACAAACCGGCATTATCAATTACAGGCAGGTAGCCGAAAAATACGCCGATCTTATCCGGGAAAAAGGCGGCGAGATCCGGCTGGGAGAGAAAGTTTCCTCCGTTTCCGAACGGCAGGGGGTATCGAACGTAGTGACCGACAAGGGAAGCTACGACACCACCCTCGTGATCAACTGCGCCGGGCTTTACTCCGATAAAGTGGCCCAGTTTACAGAAAAAGAAGAAATAAAGGTCAGGATCATCCCCTTCCGGGGCGAATATTACGAGATCAAACCCGAAAAGCAATACCTGGTCAGGCACCTGATCTACCCGGTGCCCGACCCCAACTTCCCGTTCCTGGGGGTGCATTTCACCCGCATGATTGGCGGTGGTATTGAAGCCGGCCCCAATGCCGTGCTGGCCTTCAAAAGAGAGGGGTACCGTAAAACCGATTTCAATTTCGGGGAGCTGAAAGATACCCTGGCCTGGCCGGGTTTCCGGAAAGTAGCCGCAAGGTACTGGAAAACCGGTATGGGTGAATATTACCGGTCTTTCTCCAAGTCGGCTTTTACTACCGCCCTTCAGGCGCTCATTCCTGAGCTCCGTAAGGAAGACCTGGTACCCGGCGGAGCCGGCGTGCGTGCGCAGGCCTGCGATTATGACGGGGGCCTCCTCGACGATTTCGCCATTCTTGAAAACCCGCAGGCCATCAATGTGTGCAATGCCCCTTCTCCTGCCGCTACCTCTTCGCTGGCCATAGGCGATACGGTTTCTGAGCTGGCGTTAAAAAGGCTTTAACCACGATTGCCGGGATAAAAGTGATGTTATTTAAATTTAATATAACTAGATTTGCCTTCAGAAAACCACAGGGATGAACCCGGAATCACTCGTATTTTTTAATTTACAGATTTATCTGCTGGGATTTATATTTTTTTTAAGTCTCAATAATACGGTGTTTGTCAAAACTGCAGGCGGCATATCGCTTGTCATCAGCATACTCGGGGTCATTGTAACTTCCAGCCTGCTGGTGAATAACCCCGGCACGGTTATTCTCACTTACGACTGGATCCCCATTGGTGAAAAGCCCATTCATTTTATCCTGCTGATCAATGTCCAGACCCGCTTTATGCTGTTCCTGGTGCAGATCATTGCCTGCTTTGTCAATCTTTTCTCCCTGAAATACATGAGCGATGACCCCGGGGTCAACCGCTTCTTTGCCTACCTGAACCTGTTTGTGTTCTCCATGCTGGGCCTGGTGCTGGCCGGAAACCTCCTCCAGCTGTATTTCTTCTGGGAGCTGGTGGGTTTCTGCTCTTACCTGCTGATTGGCTTCTGGTATACCCGCAAAACCGCCAATGCAGCCGCTATAAAAGCATTTTTGCTCAACCGCATTGGTGACGCTTTTTTCCTGGCCGGCATTTTCCTGGTTTATTACCTCTACGGCACTTTCCGTTTTGACGACTTTGCCCATTCTGCCCTGGTAGAACGAAATTACCTCTACCTGAACGCCCACCAGCTGCAAACCGTGGCGGTGCTGCTGCTCTTCGGAGGCGTAATGGCCAAGTCGGCCCAGCTGCCGCTGCAGGTCTGGCTGCCCGACGCCATGGAAGGGCCTACGCCCGCCTCCGCGCTCATTCACGCGGCCACCATGGTCGTGGCCGGGATATTCCTGCTGGGCCGGATAGCCCCGGTGATCACCCCTGAAGCCGGCTTTGTCATCAGCCTTACCGGTGCCCTGACCAGTGCCCTGGCGGGGTTGTCGGCCCTTTATCAATACGACATCAAAAAAGTTCTGGCGTTTTCTACCATTTCACAGCTCGGCTTTATGGTGGCCGGCATGGGCATGGGCGAAACGGCCGCTTCCCTCTTTCACCTGACCACCCATGCTTTTTTTAAAGCAGGCCTTTTCCTTTGTGCCGGGGCCGTGATCTCCTACCTGCACCACGAGCAGGACATGCGGAAAATGGGCGATCTTATCCGGAAAATGCCGGCCGTTTTTGCCGCTTTCCTGATCTGTTCGGGCGCATTGATCGGCTTACCGCTTTCCGGTGGCTACCTCTCCAAGGAATCGATCCTGAACGCAGCCTGGATCTACGGGCTGCAGCCAGCCGATCACAAGCTTCTTGTGCCGGTTCTGCTGACACTTACGTCTTTCCTGACCACCTGTTACGTGGTGCGGATGGTGGTGATGGTTTTCTTTCAGCGGGAAGACAGTCCTGTAGAAATTTTGCTGGATACCACCAAAAAAACGGTAGACGGTGCGTTGAAATCGTTTAAGGAATTGCTGACGGGCGACAACAAAGGCTCGGGCGAAGACCGGGTGATCCAGTTTATCCGGAACCTGAGCATTTACGATACCGCCACACTGGGGCTGGCCTTCTGCTCGCTCTGGTTCTTTTATTCGTCTAACCCGCTTCACGCAAAGGAGGTCTGGTTTTTCACCGAATTCGGCGGAATCCGGGAAATGTACGACTGGCTGCCCTGGCTGGTGAGCTTTATCATCCTGTCGGCGCTCCTGATCAGCTACAACAATACGCTGGAGGAGATCAGGCGGTATTATTTCAAAGAACCTGATCCCCATGCCCGTTTTTCCCGGCTGGCCCGGCGCCAGTTTTATATGGATGATCTGTATGAACGCCTGTTCAGGAAGATATTTACCGGTGAAAAGAACATCCTGAAGCCGGTCAGCTATATAGAAACCCGGTGGATAGACGCCGCCGTAGTGAAATTAGGAAAAAGCACCCTCTATTTTGCCAGAATGGCCGGCAGAATGGAAAAAGACGTTATTGATGCTTCGGTAATGGGATTTTTCACCCTGATCCGGGCACTCGGGAACAAAATAAGAAAATGGGGCAAAGGCAACATTCAACTCTACCTGCTGGGATTGATGGCTGCCTTCGCAGCCCTGGTATTCATTCTAATCATGCTATAATATGGAGTCAGGAATACTCAGTTCTTTAATACTTCTGCCCCTGGTGGGGTCGCTGCTGATTCTTATCCTTCCACGGGCTTATAAAAACTTTTACAAGTGGATATGCCTCATTACGCAAATCCTGCTGCTGATCAATGTGACTACCGTGCTTGGCCTGTTTGACCGTGTCAACCCGGAGTACCAGTTCATTGAGCATTCCGAATGGTTCCGGCTGGCTCTGGGCTCCAAATCTATCCTGTCTGTTGATTATATCCTGGGAGTCGACGGCCTCTCGGTATCGCTGGTCATGCTCAGCAGCATCGTGTTCCTGGTGGCTGCTGTGGCTTCTTTCGGCATCACCTACCGTGAAAAAACCTATTTCAGCCTGTTCCTGCTGCTGACGGCTTCGGTTTTCGGCTGTTTCCTGGCTGTAGACTTTTTCCTTTTCTTTGTTTTCTTCGAATTCATGCTGCTGCCCATGTACTTCCTGATCGGTATATGGGGCGGTGAAAACCGGGCTTATGCTTCGTTAAAATTCTTTATTTATACCTTTGCCGGTTCGGTGCTCATCCTGGTGGTGATGATCTGTATGGCCATTTCTCACCAGGACGAGTTTTTTACCAGCGAATACGCCCGGCTGGTATACAGTTTCGATTTCCGGACCCTGAAAGACAACACCAACCTGCTTGATTCGTCTATTCTCAGCATTAAAAACCCGGTGCTGATATGGGGTCTGCCCGCCCGCGACTGTATGTTTTTATTGCTGCTGATCGGTTTCGGGATCAAAATGCCGGTGGTTCCCTTCCATACCTGGCTGCCTGACGCCCACGTGGAAGCGCCTACCCCCGTTTCGGTTATCCTGGCCGGTATCCTGCTGAAGATCGGCGGATACGGTATTATCCGCGTAGCGTACCAGGTTCTTCCCGATGTCGCTGAAAAATATGCCGTGCTTATCGGTGCACTGGGCCTCGTGTCTATCATTTACGGTGCCCTGAACGCCCTGAACCAGACCGATCTGAAAAAGATGATCGCCTATTCTTCGGTATCCCACATGGGTTTTGTGTTTATCGGCATTTCAGCCTTTAACAGCATAGGCTTTAACGGGGCGGTTTTCCAGATGTTCAGCCACGGCATACTGTCGTCAATGCTGTTTCTGACCGCCGGCGTCATTTATGAAAGAACCCACGACCGGAACATCAGCTCTTTCCGGGGACTGGCCAAAAAAATGCCGGTATATACCCTTATGGTGGCCGTGGCATTCTTCGGCTCACTGGGGCTGCCTTCGTTATCGGGGTTCATCGGTGAGTTTCTTACCCTGCACGGCGGGTTTCAGTCAGAGCACCTGCCCAAAATCATTCCTTTGCTGGGCATTGTGGGGATCGTGCTGTCGGCCATTTATTTCCTGCTGACGTTCCAGCGCATGTTCTTCGGCGAGTTCCACACCCGCGACGAGTACCGGACACTCCTGAAAGACCTGACCAAAACTGAAATATTTATGCTCGGATCACTGGCCGTTATGACCATCTTAACCGGCGTGTGGCCTAACCTGGTGATCCGCTACATTAATTCCAGCCTGACAGAGATCCTGAAATGAGCATTTTAGAAGAAATATTTTACAGCTCCACCCATATTCTGCCGGAATGGGTCCTGTTTGTGGGTATTCTTGCCACCTGCCTGGCCCTGTCGGTTACCCGCGAAGGAAACAAATCCACCTTTTACCTGTTCGGACTTACGGTTCTCCTGTACCTGTACAGCCTCATGATCTCTGTTCCCCAGATGACCGCCGAAGGCCGCGACCTGTACCAGGGGTTGCTCCATCTCGACAAAAAGGCCCTGCTTATCAAGCAGCTATGCGGTATTGCTGCCATTATTTTCATGGTACACGCCCGGCTTTTCTCCTATAAGCCGGCAGGAGAAGTATATGTGCTTGTTTTGTTTGTTCTTTTCGGGATCAGCTTTTTAAGCATGACCACCCATTTTATGACCGCCTACGTCTCCCTGGAGCTGATCTCGCTGGCATCTTACGTGCTGGCTGCTTCCGGGAAAGCCAAAAAGAACTTCGAAGCGGGCATCAAATACCTTATTTTCGGTGCCACGGCAACGGCGCTTATGCTGTTCGGAATCTCGCTGTTTTACGGTATCAGCCACAGCCTGAATTTCAGCAGCTCCCAGTTTGCCGAAAGCGTGGCGCTTAACCCTACGGGCCCTGTAAGCATCATTGCGTTTATGGTGCTGGGCGGTTTCCTTTTCAAAATTGCCGCCGCTCCGTTTCATCAATGGGTACCGGATGTCTACGAAACCACGTCTACCCCTGTTATTTCGTTTCTGTCTTTTGCCCCTAAAGCCGCCGGGTTTGTGTTCATTTCCCGCATGGTAAGCGCTGATTTCACTGATCTGAATTATACGCTGGCGCTGATCATTGTTTTATCGCTGACGGTAGGCAATTCAGCCGCTATCTGGCAGAACGACTTCAAGCGCATGCTCGGGTATTCAGGCATTGCCCACTCGGGCTTCATCCTGACCGGCCTGATCACCGGCAATAACAGCGACGTATACGGAACATTCTTCTATCTTGTGGCGTACCTGCCCATGACCATGGGTTCGTTTTTCCTGGCTGATTTTATCCAAAAGAAAGGCCAGACCCTGGATATCCCGTCTATGGGCGGCTTAGGTAAAAAATACCCGCTCCTGGCCCTCAATGCCATTGCTATCCTGATCTCACTGGTGGGCTTCCCCCCAACTATAGGCTTTTTAGCCAAGCTGTTGGTGTTCAGCTCGCTGGCCGATGCGGCCTCAGCCACCCCCGGCTACCTGTTATACGGCCTGCTGGTGTTTGGCCTGTTCAATGCGGCCATAGCCCTTTATTATTATCTCCGGCCGGTATACATGATGATCGTGCGCGACCCTCTGTCTAAAAATACCGGGTTTTCTTATGACCTGCTGATCACTCTTGTTCTCTCTTATTTCAGCTTTACCATCATTTATCTGTTCCTGCGGCCCGACCTGGTCAGTGAATGGGTAGGCGGCCTGTTTTAAAGTCGCCTACTTCAACAGGCCTGCTGCTTCCAGGGCGGATCTGTCTTCCGGCCGGATCTCCCAGCGATTGCCGAAGTAACCGGAGATCACTTTGCCATTGCGGTAATATACCCAGTCGCCGTATCCCGAAAGCACAGCCGCCCGCGAAGGATTCCGCAGAATTCTCAGGTGGGGATCTCCTTTCAGAATGTCGGCCAGCTGCCAGTAAGGCAGGCCTGAGTTGATCAGCAGCAGGTTCTTTTCGGTAGGGAAGATATAAGCCAGGAGCCCGGTGGTATCGCCTGAAAATTTAAAGGGCAGCTTGTCAGCATACCGGGCAATGGCCGAGTTGGTTTTTTCCGTACCGAACAGCACCAGGTTCGAGTTATCGTAATCGTTGGGCGTTAGCTCGCGGTCGGCCAGCACTCTCGGAAACACCATTACCCGGCCCAGGAACTCGCCCCGGTAATAGCTCCAGTCGGCGGCAGCTTCGGCTATCTTCCTTCTCCGGTCTGTTTCATCGCGGTCAGGAGAATCAAGCGTTCCGTAGACGTAGATGTGCCGGTCAGAGGTTACTTCGGTCATAGGACCGGCCTGGCGGCCGCTGCGGGTAAACGCAGGCACCTCTGTTGCCGCCCCCTTATCTGCCACCAGCACGGTTTCTGTGCCTTTGAAATTTTTGAGCATCCGTTTCTTCCCGTTTACGGTCAGGGTCAGGTCGGCTCCTGTTTTCAGATGGCGCGAGGGTAAAATCCGGAAGGCCTCCAGGTTTTCAGTCACCACATTCACCGAATTGTTGCCTTTGATCTCTGCCTCTATGCGGCCTGTTTTGCCGGGCAACAGCGCCAATACTTCTACCCAGAAAGATTTTGAATATTTCATCTGCCCGGTAGCAAAGGTCACTTTTTTCGGATCAGGATCCCGTTTGTACTGGTCAAACCACTTAAAAATCCGGCCATCGGCATAGGCTTTTACCCAGCTGTCATGGCCCACACCCGGGTACACCTCGTACTCTACATGCGTACCGGTCTTTTTGAAGCCTTCCACCCATTTATCCACCGAAGCCGGGGGCACCACCGGGTCAGCACCACCCTGCGAGAAGCGGGTGGGCAGCTGGGCCGCATTAGGCAGATAGATCTCCGTGCCTTCAGGCGGTGCGGGGCATACCGGTGCTATGGCGGCCCAGAAATCGGGCCGGGTAAGGCCTATCCACAGGGTTCCGCCTCCACCCATCGAGAGACCGGTGAGGTAGGTGCGGTTCTCGTCGGTTTTAAACCGCCTTTTTACATCGGCAATCATATCCCATACATCTTTTTCGGCTACTCCCTGGTAACCCATGGTACCCCGGGCCAGGGGCGTGGCCACAATGTAGGGCACATCGTCCCACTGCGGGAAATACAGGCTGGCGTCTACATCGTTTTCGCCCGCGGCATTGCTTCGGCCAAATACGCGGCGAAGCGCCAGGCGGTGGTTGGAACCCGCACCGTGCAGCATCACTACAAACGGGTAAGCCTTATTTTCATCAAAGTTACGGGGCAGGTAAAGCCCGTAAGGCTGGTCTGTGCCGTCAACCAGCGAATGAAAGCTGAGCACCTGCGGGCCCGCTGAATATTTTTGAGCCTGAACGGCGGCTACTGTTATGAACAGCAGCAAAACAGGAAACAGTATTTTTTTCATCTGTATAAATTTTAAGCTTTGATCCTTCAGCTATCAGCCGTCAGCCGCAGCGGCGGACCGCTTATTCATCGGACGGTTGGTGTGCCGAATCTCTGAAAGCTGATAGCTCATGGCTATTTCGCAGGTATCAAGAAGTTCTGAGTCAGTAAGGCGCGGCACGGCCTTGCAAAACCGCTCTTTGCCTGAAATTTTCTTATTTTTACATAACATTAGCATTAATTTTTGTCTGACACAACATTTTCATTTGAAATAATTACATTTGTGTTACGTTTCTTTCCTAAATCAAATGAATTTCAAGAAGATACTGAGACGGAACCTCCTGACAGGCTACTCGGTTACACTGGTTGCGATGATCGTTATGTTCCCGATCTTCGTCAGTGACGGTCACGATGCCCCCTACCGGGAAAAGGGGAAATACCGGCTTCCTTCCGAACCCCTCATTCATGGTATTGATATTTCGAGGCACAACGGGGAAATTGCCTGGGACCTGGTGAAAGAACACAAGCTGGTTGACCAGTCGCTTTACTTTGCCGTGATAAAAGCCACTGAGGGCGGTGACCTGGTAGACCCGCTTTTCCGGATCAACTGGGATGCGGCCCGTGAGCACGGGATGATCCGCGGGGCCTATCACTTCTTTACCGCCTTTACCGATCCCGATATCCAGGCCATCAATTACCTCTCTACCGTAAAGCATGAAGCAGGCGACTTTGTACCCGTACTGGACTTCGAAAACGACGGGCGCAATGCGGCTGAACGCCAATACCTGGGTGAAAATGCACACAGGTGGCTGCAGGTAGTGGAAGAGCAAACCGGTAAACGGCCCGTGATTTATACCAACCACCAGATTTACAACAAATACATCAAAGACCGCATAGAAGGTTATGATATCTGGCTGGCCGACTACTCCGTGTACGACCCTTCTGTATACGACATCCGGAATATGATCATGTGGCAGCTAAGCGACGGCGGCCGTGTTCCGGGTATCAAAGAGAATGTAGATCTTAATGTTTTTTATGGTTCTTACCATAAATTCCAGAAATACTTGTTTAAATAAACCTGCGATTTTATGCTTGCATCTGTAAAATTTGACCAGACTACGGCTTACAGGAAACTGAAAAGCCATCATAAAACCATTTCAAAGATCCCCCTGAAGGCCCTGTTTGAAGCAGACCCGAAAAGGGCGTCCAAATATACGCTCCGTTTCCAGGACATCCTGGTAGATTTCTCCAAAAACCGGATCAACGGCCGGACCCTCTCCTACCTGATCGACCTGGCCAACGAGTGCGGGCTGAGCGAAGCCATTAATAAAATGTTTGCCGGTGAGGTCATCAACGCTACCGAAAACCGCGCCGTGCTGCATACGGCCCTGCGCAACCGCAGCAATGAGCCCGTTATGGTAGACGGGAAAGATGTAATGCCCGAAGTGAACCGGGTGCTCAACCAGATGAAAGAATTCTCGGAAAGCATCCGTTCGGGCGAATGGAAAGGGTATACCGGTAAAAAGATCACCGATATTGTGAACATCGGCATCGGTGGCTCTGACCTGGGGCCGGTCATGGTCACTGAAGCCCTGAAACCCTACGGTAAAAAAGGGCTGAACGTACATTTTGTATCTAATGTAGACGGAACGCACATTGCGGAGACGCTTAAGAAGGTCAATCCGCAAACCACCCTCTTCATGATCGCCTCGAAGACCTTCACCACCCAGGAAACCATGGCTAATGCGCATTCGGCCCGCAGCTGGTTTCTCGAAACAGCCGGTGAAGAAGAACATATCAAGAAGCATTTTGTAGCCATATCCACCAATGCCAAAGGAGTGGCCGGCTTCGGGATTGACACCCGCAACATGTTTGAATTCTGGGACTGGGTAGGCGGCAGGTACTCGCTATGGAGCGCCATCGGCCTTTCTATTGCCTGCTATATCGGTTTCGGTAATTTTGAGCAGCTGCTGACCGGGGCGCATGAGATTGACCTGCATTTCCGGCACAGCACGTTCCGGAAGAATATCCCGGTGATCCTGGGTTTGCTGGGCATATGGTACAATAACTTTTACAATGCCCAATCGCACGCCATTCTACCTTACGATCAGTACATGCACCGTTTTGCGGCGTATTTCCAGCAGGGCGATATGGAATCCAACGGCAAAAGCGTCAACCGTAGCGGTGAAGATATCAGCTACCAGACCGGTCCGGTGATCTGGGGAGAACCCGGCACCAACGGACAGCACGCTTTTTACCAGCTGATCCACCAGGGCACCAAGCTGATCCCCTGCGACTTCCTGGCACCGGCCATCAGCCACAACCCTATCGGCGAGCACCACAAAATGCTGCTGGCCAACTTCTTTGCACAAACCGAGGCCCTGATGAACGGAAAATCAGAAGAAGAGGCACGTGCAGAACTGGTTAAGGCAGGAAAAACACAGGAAGAAATTGATTTCCTGGTGCCTTTCAAAGTATTTGAAGGCAACCGGCCTACCAACTCTTTCCTGTTTAAAAAGCTTACCCCGAAGGTCCTGGGCAGCCTGATTGCTATCTATGAGCACAAGATATTTGTACAGGGCATCATCTGGAATATCTTTTCCTTTGATCAATGGGGCGTGGAACTGGGCAAGCAGCTGGCCAACAGGATTTACCCTGAATTACAGGATGATGCAGCGGTCACCTCGCACGACAGCTCTACCAATAACTTGATCAATACGTATAAAAAGTGGAGGAAGTGAGAGTTATGAGTGGAGAGTTGAGAGTTAAGAGTTCCGAGTGAGGGCCAACTTGTCAGTGCCTGAAATAAGTTGACCGATTTTAAGGGAGGAACAAACTTAAAATTGGTATAACAATGGGAAAGATTTCATCAGGGTTTACGAGAAGTGTTTCAGAGCGTCGTTATCGTCACTTTAGCG